>JAHEKA010000535.1 GCA_024638585.1 Rhodospirillales bacterium | reverse complement strand
ACACGACGTCGCCCCCCTCGGCCCCGACCGGTTCTAGCGATCGAAGCCAAGCTCATACGGGTTTGGCCAGGAACACGCGATTGTAGTCGCCGCTTTCGCGTGACGTTTCCCGATATCCCCTTTTCTCATAGATCGCGATGTTCTCGACCATGGCTTCGTTGGTGTAGAGGCGAATTTCACCGAGCCCCCTGGACCGCGCTTCTTCTTCCACGAAATCCAATAACCTGCTTCCGAACCCCTGGCCCTGATGCCGAGGCTCCACCGCGATGTTTTCGAGGAGCAAATGCTCCCCTTCTTCGCGCAGGACCAGCACGCCGACAACCTCCGCGCCCCGCACCAGAACCCAGACGACACCGAGGGCAATCAACGCAGGGTAATCGTCGAGCATCGGCAACGGAGGGCGCCCGATGCGCGCAATGTATTTTCCATAGGCCGCGCGGACCAGGTCGGAAATCCGACGTCCCTCACCTTCCGTCGCTTGCCTTATCATCAACTTCGTATTGATGCCCATGACGCGGTCGTGACACCCCTGATCTCATGGATGAGGCTAGAGCGAATCCATAATATAAAGAGTCAGACCTTGGGATCGCCGGCGATGTAGGCGGCGACGATGTCATCGGCGGTGGCGCACCAAGCGCCGTCATGGGATCGGATATGGGCGAGCGCCGCCTCCAGCGCGCCGATGCGGTGGGGCACGCCGATCACGAAGGGATGGATCGGGATCGGCAGGACCCGCGCGGTCTCCGCGCCTTCGCGGTGCAGGGTGTCGAAGGCGCGCACCACCATGTCGGTATAGTCATCGGGCTTGTAGCCGCGCCGGGTGAACGCTCCCTTGTCGTGCAAATCGCCGCCAAAGGGCAGCGCCACCATGCGCCCGCCCCCCGGGATCTTTGTCTCCAGCAGGAACGGCTGGTCATCGTTGAGCCAGTCGGCGGTGTACTGGATGCCCTCCGCCGCCAGGTGATCGAGCGTGTCCCAGGTTTCCGCCATGGACGCCCCCAGCCACCCGGTCGGCCGCGTGCCGGTGGTCTTTTCGATGGTGGCGAGCGTGTCATGGATGACCTGGCGCTCCTGATCGGCCGGCACCTTGTTGAGCGGGCGCGAATTGCTCTGGCAATGGCCGATGATGCCCCAGCCGAGTTCCTGCGCCCGGGCGACGATCTCCGGATGGTGCCGGCAGATCTCCGCGTTGAGCGCCGCCGTCCCCGGCACGCCCAGCCGCTCCATCACCTCCATCACCCGAAACACGCCGACCCGATTGCCGTAATCGGTGCGCGACCAGCCGGGAATATCCGGCACATGGCCCGCGGTCTGGGGCACCGGCTCATCGAGGGGAAAGAATTCCAAATTGACCGCGACCCAGACGGCGACCCGCGCGCCGCCGGGCCATTCGAGCTTGGGCCGCTTGGTGATAGGCACGTATGGGAACGGGCCGTAAGGGCCGGGCTTCATGGCGCATGGCTCCTTTATCTTCGGGCATAACCGGTTCGCCCATGTCACCCCTATGGTAGGACCCGAGGCGGCCAGCGACAATTGCCGCGATCGGTGCGCCCCCGGAATCGATGCTGCGCCCTTTTGCCGCCCCGCCCATTCCAATCGGCGGGGCGGGGCCCTGAGACGAAAAACGCCTTGTTTAAAGAATTCTTTAATTAAAGAGTTCTTTAAACAAGGCGTTTTTGACGGATGGGGGCGGTCCGCCCGGCCGGTCAGTTACAGGGGCCGAGATAGGGTTCGCCGGTATAGCTGTCGGGCAACGCGTCGAGGGTCTCCGGCCAATTGCCCTGCTCGACCGCACGGCGCTCGGACGCCGGACGGGGCTTGCCGTCCCAGCCCACCTGCTCCATGTGGAAATAGAGCTGGACCGCCTGGCCGTCGGGATCGAACACGATGATATTGTGATCCTGGCCCAAGCTCATTTCCGCCGGCAGTTCCCGGGTCGAAAATCCCTGGGCCGTCAGGAAATCAACGGCGTCGCGGAGCTGGCGGTAATTGGCGAGCTGCAGGCCGAAGCTCATGGTCGACGTGTGATCGGACAGGCCCAGTTTCGCCCGCAGCTCGATCGGCGCGAGCGTCAGGGAATGGTGTTCGGTGTTGTTGCGCAGGAAGACGACGCGCTCGCCTTCGCAGGTGGTCTCTTCCGTGACGTCGAAGCCGAGCTGGTGGGTGTAGAAATCGACCGATACCGCGATGTCCTTCACGAACAGGCCGATGGGACCCAGCTTGACGATCTTGAAGGGCCGGGGCATCAGGATGCCGTCAACGTCTTGATCGAATTTGAGGTGCTGTTCGTTGGTGCGGTAGCCGCTCATCAGGTCGATGCCCTTCTCCAGCGCCTCGTTGACCTCCTGATATTCGTTCATCTGCGGCAAGTCCGGCACGTCTGAGAATTCGCGGTAGAACATGT
>JAHEKA010000534.1 GCA_024638585.1 Rhodospirillales bacterium | reverse complement strand
CTTGCCATGGAACTTGGGCGTCGTCCTTATTCACGCACGATCCAGACGGAGCACGGCCCTTCGCCTCGAAAATGCCTGCGACAGCGACATCGTTGGTGGCGTCGGCGCCCAGTCCGTAGACCGTTTCGGTCGGGAAGGCGACCAGCCGGCCGGCGCGGATCAATGCGGCGGCCGCGGTGATCGCCTCGTCATCGGCGATTCGCATATTGGCGTCGGGTGCGGGGTTCACACCTTGGATCCGTGGGCAATGAAACCGGTGTTGAGGAAATCGGGCTTGCCGTAGGCGAGCTCGTCGCCCTCCATTGTCCTCACACAGCCGCCGGCCGCGGTGAGGATGGCCTGACCTGCGGCGGTGTCCCATTCGCAGGTCGGCCCGAACCGGGGATAGAGATCGGCACCGCCCTCCGCCAGAAGGCCGAATTTCAGCGCGCTGCTCATGAAGATGCGCTCGGTCATGCCGCTTGCCGCCAGGAAACCGGCGAGACGGCCGGTTTTGTTTTCATGAAAACGGCTGGTGATCACGGTGGGGCCCGCTTCCGGGACGGGGCGGCCGTGGATCGCCTCCTCAGGAGCGCCGTCTTTGGACCGCATTGGCGTCTCCGGCCCGGCGGTCCAATAACTGAGCCCCATTCCGGGCCCGTGCAGCACGCCGAAGACCGGCACGCGGCCCACCAAGAGGCCGATACAGACTGCGTATTCGCTGCCCCCTTCCACGAACTCCCGCGTGCCGTCCAGGGGATCGACCACCCAGATCGGCGCGGTGCCGACGGTGGGGATATCGCCCGCCGCAGCGGCTTCCTCGGAAAGGATGGGGACCCCCGGCGTCAGCTTCGCCAGCGCGGGCAGGATCGCTGCCTCCGCTGCGTGGTCCGCGTCGGTGACCAGAGACCGGTCTTCCTTTCTGGAGACATCATAACCGCGGCGGCGGATCGCCTCGATGGCGGCGCCCGCGTTTTCGGCGATGGCCCGCACCGGCGCCGCGAGCGCACCGATGTCGTTGTCGCTGAATTCCAAATCTGGGGGCATGCCGGGGCTTTCGATCCATCGGGTTGCACCGATGACGCTACTATTGCGTCTTTGTCGGCAAATTACACCCCCCGTATTGGGCCGGCGCCATGGGGTCGGGAGCCGGGCATTGCTGCGGCGTTCCGCGGCCTCTATAAACCAGGGGGCCGCGCCATCGGGCTTGGCGTCTTCGGCCCCGCGCCGCTGCATGGCGATCGGACGCCAAGTCCTCTCCGGAGTTCTGAAACCATGACCGCTTTGGCGGGACTCAACTCGATCAAGCGGACCCTGGGCCAACGCAACTTCCGCATCTATCTGATCGGTTCGTCGATTTCCCTGGTCGGCACCTGGATCCATCGCATTGCCATCGGATGGCTGACCTGGCAGTTGACCCATTCCTTCATCTGGCTCGGCGCGGTGGGGGCCGCGGAGCTGGCTCCGACGGTCCTTCTTGGCCCTCTTGCCGGGGCCATCGCCGACCGTTTCAACCGGCAATATATCGCGATTTTCAGCCAGGGGCTGGCGTGCCTGCAGGCCGTCGCCCTGGCGCTTCTGGTGGCCCTCGACCTGGTGACCCCATGGGTGCTGTTGGGGCTTACCCTTGTGGTCGGGGTGGCGTTTTCATTCGGCACCATGGCCCGGCTGACAATCTTCCCCATGCTGGTGGAGCGCTCCTACCTGCCCTCGGCCATTGCCATCAACGCAGCCTTCTTCAATCTCGCCCGGTTCTTGGGCCCGGCCTTCGGCGGTGCGCTGATCGCCGCCTGGGGTGTCGGCATTGCCTTCGCCCTCAATGCCCTGAGTTTCATCGCTTTTATGATTGCCTTATCGCGTCTGCGGATCGTGGTCCTGGAAGGGGGCGAGGCTTCGCGCCGGGGCCTGCTTGCGGATGTGGCGGAGGGACTCCGATACGCGCTGCGTCATCCCGGGATCGGCCCGGTGCTCGGGGTTCTTGCCGGGCTGTCCGTGGGGGTTAAGGGACTGCCGGAATTGCTGCCCGGTTTCGTCGATGTCGTCTTCGGCCGCGGCGTGGAGGCCTTCGCGGCCCTGACCGCCGCCATGGGGATCGGTGCCGCGGTGGCGGCCTTCTGGGCGGCGGGGCGCGGCCGCATGGAAGGGCTCTCGGTCATCAATGTCGCGAGCCTGGTCGGCGCCGGCCTCTCCGTTGTGGTGTTCGCGGCGACGGGAATCTACTGGCTCGGACTGGTGTGCATGTTCCTGATGGGCGCCTTCCTGACCGTGGTCGGCACGTCATCCCAGGCGCTGATGCAGAATGCCGTCGAGGGCGCCATGCGCGGCCGGGTCATGAGCCTCTACGGCTTGCTGTTCCGCGGCGGCCCGGCCCTGAGCGCGTTGATCTGCGGCGTCCTTGCCGAGCTGATCGGCCTGCAGATCACCCTGG
>JAHEKA010000067.1 GCA_024638585.1 Rhodospirillales bacterium | reverse complement strand
GGCAGGCGGTTTCCAGCGAGTACATCCAGCTGAAGCAGGTCCACATGGCGGGCCCGGCTACCAGCAGGCCGTGATTGCGCAGGATCAGCCAGTTGCAGGTGCCGAGGTCCGACACCAGGCGTTCGCGTTCCTCCAGCTCCGTCGCGTAGCCTTCATAATCGTGATAGGCCATGTCGGCGACGTACTTCATGGATTTCTGGTTGACCGGCAGCAGGCCGCATTTCATGGCCGAAACCGCCATGCCCGCCGTGGTGTGGGTGTGGATCACGCAATTGACGTCGGGCCGGGCGCCGAGAACCGCCGAATGGATCACGTAGCCGGCCTCGATCACCGTGTTGTTGGTGTCGCTCAGGATCTCGCCGTCCAGGTTGATCTTGATCAGGTCTGAGGCGCGCATCTGGTGGAACAGGCGCCCTTGCGGGTTCAGCAGAAACTGGTCCTCGGTCCCCGGCACCCGCACCGAGATGTGGGTGGAAGTCTTGTCGTCCATGTCGTAATGGGCGATCAGCCGATAGAGCGCCGCCAGGTTGACGCGGGTCTCGTGCTCGGCCTTGGTGATCAGGTCTTCCGGTTCGTTCCGTCGGGTGACGTGCGATGCGCACATGGTTCTTCCTCCCGGTAGTGCGGCGGCCCGACGGCGGGCCGGGACCGCGTTAGCGTTGGCCGCTGTTAGACCTGAAGCTTAGAAGAAACCAGGGCCGGCAACCACCTTAACTTGCTCTTTGATGCGCCAAGCCTGGCGACCGATCCAACCTAGAACGGGGTGTTAACCTAATGTCCGCTTATGACCCAAAACGGACATGGGGATGGTTGCAGTACGGGTCCTCGGCACTAAACCCTCTCGGCGAGGACGACCTGGTAGGTAAGTCGTCCCTCGGCAAGATTGCGGTTCATCTGACGCCGACGCTCTTCTATGTCCTCCACGCTTCGTCCGTAAACGACGTGGTTCCCGAGAACGGTTTGCGGCTTTCCTGTGCCACCAGCATTTTTCGGCTTCGGCCTTTCACCACGGGCCTTTTCCAAGTCCCGAGATTCCATGACGCGGAAGCCAGCCGCTTCGAAGAGGCCGATCATTTCATCCTCGGTGACCAGGAAGCTGATTTTCGGATCATTGGCCCACGGGACGGGATAATGGAGATCGCCGCCCTTTCCTTGGCAGTATTGGGCTACCGAAAATTTTCCACCAGGCCTTAGAACACGATGCACTTCGGCCAGCAACGTGGCCTTGTCTTGGATGTTCATCGTGACATGCTGGCACCAGGCGACATCGAAGCTTTCATCGTCAAATGCAAGGTCGAGAGCATTGCCTTGCTCGATGTGGACGAG
This sequence comes from Rhodospirillales bacterium, assembly GCA_024638585.1. Lineage (GTDB taxonomy): Bacteria > Pseudomonadota > Alphaproteobacteria > SMXQ01 > SMXQ01 > SMXQ01. Next base: position 8,060 of record JAHEKA010000067.1, on the reverse strand, counting down.
CTCCGAAAGCCCGCACCGCTCCGACAGCGTCTGTCCCGCCGCTGCCCATTCTGCGATGAGATCGATGCCCCAAACCTCGCAGCCGATCGTCGAAGCGAGAAAACGCGCTGGTCCGCCGATACCGCAGCCGACATCCAGAACCTTCAGGCCGGAGGAAAGGCCGATCATTTTAGATTGGGCTTCGGTCAGGCTGATGCCGCCGGTGTGCAGATGGTCGAGGGGAGCAAGGATTTCAGGGGTCATGGTCCCAGGATCGAACCCCGCCTCGCGCAATGCCGCTTCTATGCGGTTGATTACTCCGCTACGGCCCCAATGCGTTTCCACCTCGTCATGTTTTGCGCCCTGATCCATTCTTGTATCCCCCTTGGCAGGGCGCCCATCCTAACCATCGGCTTCCGTTATGTCCCCGTTTGGCTGCCGGCAGACGATGACCCGATGGCCGATATTGATCCGAAGGCGACAATGATCCGCTTTCTCCTTTTGACCCAAAACGGAGGTGGACCGAAATCCGGTGGCGGACCAACAAGGGCGTCATGGCTCCCGCGCGGACCTATTTGGGGCGCGGGAGCGCCGGTCGTCGCACCCGGCGCCATTGCGTTGGTTTGGGAATAGCGGTTACCTTTGCAGGAAAGTGCATCGTCTCGAAAAACGGAGCAGGGAGCCTATCATGTGGAAATGGACGAAGATTGCAGCATTGGGGACATTGGCGTTGATGATGGCCGGTGCGGGCCAAGCGCGGGCGGCAGATTTCCCCTGTCGTACGGCCAAACTGATCGTGCCCTGGGCCGCGGGCGGCGGCACCGGCGTGATCTTTCGCTTGGTGATCGAGACCGTCAATAAGACCGGGATCAAACCGCAGCTTCAGATGGTCAGTATCTCAGGTCAGGGCGGCAACAAGGGGGCCAAGGTCGCACGCAAGGCGAAATCGGACGGCTGCACCCTTTTCGCCATTCACCAGAGCGCCTTGTCGAGCTACCTCACCGGGCGCGTCAATTTCACCTGGGATGCCTTTGAGTCGATCGCCATGCTGACGCGCACCTCGCCGATCATCGGCGCCAACAAGAACGTGCCCTACAAGGACGCCCGCGACCTCATCAAGGCGGCCAAGGCCAAGCCCGGCGCCATCCTGACCGGCGGCACCTTGGGGTCGACCAGCCATTTCTGGTTCCTGCTTCTGGAGGATGCCGCCAACATCAAGCTCAAGCACATCTCTTATGACGGCACCCGGCAACGGATGACGGCGCTGCTTGCCAACAACATCGCCATCGGCGAGATCAACCTGGCCGCGGCGGTGAAGTATATCCAGTCGGGCGAGCTGAAGGCGCTCGGCATCTATGCGGAGAAGCGTCATCCTTCCATCCCCAATGTCCCCACCATGCGCGAAATGGGCATCGATCTGGTCAACGGGACCGATCGTGGCGTTTCCGCGCCCAAGGGCACGCCGAAGGCCAAGATCCAATTCTGGGCCAAGGCGTTCGAGAAGGCAGCCAAGGATCCCAAGCTGGTTGCGGCCCTGGAGCGCAAGGGAACGACCATAAAGTTCCGCGGTCCCGATGCGTCGACCGAATACTGGAAGCGGACCTTCACCAAATGGAAGGGAATCGCCAAAAAGGTCGGCATGTATAAGGGCAAGTAGCTCAAGCGGCTGAGATCGGGTGACCCCTGGCGGGGTCATCCGATCGCCCGCGACAGCGCAAAGGACGACCCCCTCATGGCGCGCTCCAAACGCGACATTTTGACCGCCGTCTTCCTGCTCATCCTGACCTGCGTCTTCTACGCCGCCACCTTCACGATCAAGAAGACAAGCTTCGGCACGGTGGGGTCGGAGGTCTGGCCGCGCGCCATCCTGATCGGCCAGGGCATTCTCTGCATCCTCTACCTCGCCAAAGCGCTGCGCGGTGCCTACACGGAGGAAGAAGGGCAGGGCGGCGGGCTTGTCGGCTGGTTTGCGACCTACCGCAACGCGCTCGTCTGCTTTGCCCTCTATGCCGTCTTTCTGATCACCCTGCCATACGCGGGCATGCTGATCGGAAGTATCCTTTTCGTCTTTCTGCTGCTCAACTTTCTCGGCGGCTGGAGTGCCGGACGGATGGCCGTTCACGGCGCCGTGGCGGTGTTCTCCATGGGCGCCATGTGGGCGGTGTTCACCTTTGGACTTCGGGTGATCCTGCCCGAAGGCGAGATCCTGCGGATCTGGTAGGCCGGCGGGCATGCTCATCGAAAACATCCTTGGTGCCGCCGAAACCCTGTTCACCCTTCCGACCTTGGCGCTGATGGTCCTTGGCGTCGCCGCCGGGCTGATCACCGGCGCCATCCCCGGCTTCACCATCACCATGGCGGTGGTCCTGACCCTGCCGTTCACATTCGGCATGTCGCCCATACAGGGCCTCGCCACCATGCTGGGAGTATTCGTCGGCGGGCTGTCGGGCGGTCTGATGGCGGGAATTCTGACTGGCATCCCGGGCACGCCGTCCTCGGTCGCCACCACCTTCGACGGCTTTCCCATGGCGCGCCAGGGCCAACCGGGGCTGGCGCTCGGCATCGGTGTCTGGGCGTCATTCTGCGGCGGCATCATCAGCGCCGTGCTGTTGATGACCCTGGCGCCGCAGCTCGCCCGCGTCGGGCTGGAATTCGGACCCTGGGATTTCTTTTCCTTGGTGATGTTCGCCCTCACCATCACCGCAAGCCTGTCCGGCGACAACCTAGTCAAGGGATTGATTGCCGGGTCGCTTGGCCTTCTCGTTGCCACCGTGGGCTCGGACGAGATCAATGGGGTGGCGCGGTTCAGCTTCGGCTTCGATCCGCTCGAGCAAGGCTTCGCGTTCCTACCGGTGTTGGTCGGCCTATTCGCGTTCAGCCAGTTGCTCAGCGACGTCCAGGACCGGGCCAAGGCGCGCAGGCCGCTGATGCCGGCCGGCACCGAAGCGGTGCGGGTCGAGCACCTCCGCGCCATCGGCACGGTGCTGAGACAATGGGCCAACCTGATCCGGTCCTCCCTCATCGGCGTCTTTACCGGGATCCTGCCGGCCGCCGGCGGATCGATCTCCAATATTCTGGCCTACGATCAGGCGCGCAAGGCGTCGAAGACGCCGGAGCAGTTCGGCACCGGCTCGCCGGAGGGTATCGTCGCCCCCGAATCGGCCAACAACGCCACCGCCGGCGGGGCGCTCATCACCATGATGGCGCTGGGTATTCCCGGCGATATCGTGACCGCCATCATGCTGGGGGCGCTGCTCATCCACGATGTCGTCCCGTCTCCCACCTTCATCAGCGATCAGCCGAAACTTGCCTATGGGATTTTCATGGCCTTCTTCATCGCCAACTTCATCATGGTGGCGATCCAGGCTCTGTGCCTGCGGGCCTTCGTCCTGGTCACGCGAGTGCCCATGTACATGCTGGCGGCGGTCATTTTGGCCTATTGCGGGATCGGAATATTCGCCTTGAACAACATCGTCTTCGACATGTGGACGCTGTTTCTCTTCGGCATGTTGGGCCTGGCCATGAAGACCCTGGGATTCCCCTTGGCGCCGATGATCCTGGGCGTGGTTTTGGGGCATATCGCCGAGCTGAACCTCAATCGCGCATTGTCGACCAGCGACGACCTCACCCTGTTCCTGACCCGGCCGTGGTCCCTCTTCTTCCTGATCCTCGGCGCCTTCTCGATGTTCTTCCCCCATTATCAAAAGCTGCGCGGACAGGTCCATTGGACCTTGGTCTACCCCTCGGCCATGGCGCTGTGCCTGGCTGTGCCGCTGTTCATGATGGGGGGCGCGGTGCGGCCCATCATCGCCGGGGTGTTGGCAATGTTCGGTGTCTGGATGCTGTGGCGCCACAAACAGCGGGGCTGGACGCTGCAAGACGAGGTCCGCGAATAGGGGCGGCAGGGGCTGTGCGATCGCGCCCCGGGCATGGGGGCGGACCCGTTCACAGTCCCAAAGGGCCGGTGTCCGGTTTTGGCGATAAGCGGACATCGGGTTAACGCCCGAAATTTTCTCCTGACGACACCTCAGTTGGGCTGCGGGCTTGCGATGGCCCGGGCCCGCAGCAAACCTAACCAGCGGTCCCGTGCGCCGGTTGCGCGGGCTCGGTAACTGGTCTACCAAATGGGTCAGGGAAGCCGGGGTCGCGAGTGCGCGAGCCGGGCGCCAACGAACAACAACGTATCCCCAATTGGAGGCTGACCATGACCACCTTGATCACCGGCGCCGGGTTGATCGGCACCGCCTATGCGCAGCGCGCTCTGGCCCGCAACGAGCCTGTCGTGTTCTTCGATCCCGAGCCGCGCGCGGATTTTATCGCCAAGAAATTGGGAACCGGGGACACGCCGCTGGTGCGCGGCGACGTGCGCGATCTGCCGAAGCTGGTCGAGACCATCCAGGACCATGGCTGCGAGACCGTGCTCCACACCGCCGGGATCATTGGCGGCAAGGTGGATCAGATGATGTTTTCCGCCCTGCAGATCAATATCCAGGGCACCATGAACGTGGCCGAGGCGGTGCGCCTGACCGAGGCCCGTCGGTTGGTCCATGTCTCCACCTTCGGTGTCTACGACATGCGCCGGCCCGACGTTCCCAAGGTTCTGGGAGAGGACTTTCACCGCGGTCAGGGCCGCGCCTACGGCAATTCCAAGGCCTGCAAGGAGTTGATTCTCGAAGCCTACCGCGAGCGCTATGGCATCGAGCTGATCGGCGTGCGGCCAGCCAACGTATTCGGCAATGGGCATTTCTGGTCCGGCTCCGGCGGCGGCGAAAAGGTCCATGAGATGATGGTGGCGGGGCGCGAGGGTCGGGTCGCCAAGATCGCCTCCAACCAGGTGATGCCCAACGAATATATCTATTCCAAGGATATCGGCCGCATCCTCGACGCCGCCGCGACCAACCCCCAGACCGACCGGTTGTTCTTCAATGCGGGCAGCGGCGTCCTGACCAGCCATGACGAACTGGTGGCGGCGGTCCGCAAGGTTTATCCCAACTTCGAGTGGGAGACCCTGGAAGGCCGCCCGCCGGGCAAGGCCCGCGACAGCGTGCTGGATCTTTCCGAACCCAAGGTCCAGCTGGGATGGGAGCCGGAATATTCTCTCGACGCGGCACTTGCCGATTACGCGGAAGAGATCAAGACCATCGGCGCCTTCTGAGCGAGGGAGAAGTGCACGTCCAGACGGAGATCGAGGTCGCGACCACGGGACGCGGGCTGTTCGACGTCACCGCGTCGGTCACGGGCTGGGTGGCGGAACAAGGCACCGCGACCGGGCTTCTCACGATGTTCCTGCGCCATACCTCGGCCTCGCTCCTGATCCAGGAAAACGCCGATCCCGACGTGCTTTCGGATCTTGAGAATTTCTTCGCCCGCCTAGTGCCCGACGATCCGGCGCTCTACCGCCACACCACCGAAGGGGCCGACGACATGCCCGCCCATATCCGGAGCGCGCTTACCCAGACGCAGCTGTCCATCCCGGTCGCCGCGGGGGCACCCGTGCTCGGCACCTGGCAGGGGATTTACCTCTATGAGCACCGCACCCGCGGCCACCGGCGGCGGATCGTGTTGCACCTGATGGGTGATTGAGGACCCGCGGGGCGAAACAGGCATGGAGATCAGGGTCGAGTGCTACGCGGGCCACCGGGGTGAGGAAACACCGCGCTGCCTCCATTTCGATTCGCGGACGGTGGAGGTCACCCGGGTTCTTGATGCCTGGCACGGCCCCGATCATCGCTATTTCAAGTTATCGGGTGCGGATGGCGCGACCTACCTGCTGCGGCATGACGAACGGATGGAAGAATGGGCCCTGGTCCAGTTTCAGCGCGCCGAACGGTCCGGCGGTCAGGGGGAGGGTTAGCGGTTGATCAGCCAGAGGATCAGGCTGAGTACGGCGCTGACCAGCAGCGAAGTGGTGATCGGGAAATAGAGCCGGAAATTTTCCCGCTCGACGACGATGTCGCCGGGAAGCCGGCCGAGGCCCAACTTGCCGATCACCGGCCAGAGCAGGCCAAGGGCGACCAGCACCAAACCGAAGATGATCAGCAATTTGGAGACGGACATGGCAACCGGCCGTTTTTCGGTTTGGGTTCGCCCGCCATTTCCCTGTGCTTCCGCGCGGGACGCAAGACTTTTGTGGTCTGCCTTGGCGCAGCCTCCAGCGTCACGCCTCTTTCACGGCGTCGGGAACCGGCGGGGGTTTGGCAGAGGAGGTCAACTCCCCCATCACCAATTGGCGCACGAACACCACGTGCAGCCGCAGGTGATAGAGGTCTTCGGCATAGGACAGCGGAATCTTCACGTGACCGACCTGTTCCTGGATGTCGTCGACCCGGGCGAGGAGGGTGTCCAAGTCGCCGTCCGGCCCTTGCGCCTTCCAGTCCTCTTCGATCTGCTTGAGCTCACTGTACCAGCGGTAGATCTTGCGTCGGATGCCCCAGCGGTAGGCCGGCGGGGCGATCTTGAACAGCGGGATCAGGAGGGTGATCAGCGGCACCAGCATGATGATCAGGCGCTCGACCAGGACCGCGGCCCAGAACGGCAGCACCCGGCGCAGGAAGGTGGGCCCTCGCTCGAGGTAGCGCTCGGCATCGGAACTGAGCGGGAAGTCGACGTATTTGGGTGACGGGAACAGCCCGAACGGCGTCGTCAGGTTGCCGTTGCGGTGCACGTCGATGGCGGCTTCCAGGAACAGGTCGATCAGGGCGGGATGGATGTCGCCGCGCGCCACCAAGGCGCCTGTGGGCGCGACCAGGGTCATGTCTTTGGGCGGAAAGTCCCGGGCAAGGTCGAGCACGCCTTCGGGCAGATCGATCTTGGAAAGATATTTGTAGCGCCGCTCATAGGCCTCGGCCCGGGAGAAATCCATCAGGTGAAATCCCGGCTTCAGCGCTTGGTCCAGCAGCCCCGGCGACAGCTCGGCGCTGACGAAAAACGCCGCATCGATCCGGCCCGCGGCTAAGGCGGCCGCCGCCTCTTTGCCGCCGATCGAGAGAAAGGTGGAATTCTCGTCGTCGATGTCGTTGTCGGTGAGCAATGCCTTGGCCAGCACACGGGTGCCGGAGCCCGCGCCGCCCAGGGCGATCCGTTTGCCCTTGAGCAGGATGAGGTTGTCCGGTGGCTCCTTGAATCCCCGGGTCAGGATCCAGAGCGGTTCAAAGAATACGCTGGCAAGGGATCGCAGTTCCGGTGCACCGAAGGGATCGCCGACGCCGCCCTGGACGAAGGCGATCTCGACCCCGGATTTGGGATCGGTGAGAAGGTCGATATTCTCCTTGGCGCCGGCGGTGTGGCGCACCGTCAGGGTGATGCCGTGGCGGGCCAGCGAAGCCTTGTAGCGCTCCGCAAACTGGGCGTAGGAGCCATCCTTGCTGCCGGTGGCGATGGTGACGGCGCGCGGTGGGGCTGGATCGACGAACTGCCAGGTGAACAGGAATCCCGCGATCACCAGGAGGGTGATGGGAAGGTATATCTTGAGAAAATCTCGCATGGCTCGGTCGCGGTCTTCGGGCCGCTCAGGTTGATTCAGCGGGATGGGTAATCGGGGTCGGGATCGGGGTCTTGGTCAGGGCCGGGCCGTCGTCGGATTGCCCGACATCGATCCAGGCCAGCCAATTCTCATCATCGCGGAAGTCGAAGTCTTCGCGGAAATGACTCATCCGCGATTCCTCGCGCATCAGGCTTGCACGGAAAATGATCTCCGCCGCCAGAACCATGGCCTCGGATTCCTTGATGCGCACCAGCTCGTGATTGTCCGGTGCGCGCAGCTCGGCGAAACGCTCGCGCAGGCCGCCCAGCGTCTGCAAGGCCGCCTCCAGGCGATCGGCGCTTTTCCAAAGGGCGATGTCGTAGCGCGCCGTGAAGCGCTGGAATTCGAGCAGCCAGTTATCGGATTCCGCGGCGGCCGCGTCGTCACGCGGCGCCATGGTGTCTTGATAGAGCGCCCTCGCCTCCGCGGCATCGAGCTTGGCCGGGGGCAGGCTGTCGAGATCCTGGACCGCGGCTTGGCCGGCGAACCAGCCGGTGCCGATGCACATGCCGATATGGAAGCCGGCGAAGTGGTTGCAACACCCCGCCTGGGCCAGGCC
>JAHEKA010000066.1 GCA_024638585.1 Rhodospirillales bacterium | reverse complement strand
TGTCGAATACCTCAATCAATCTGATCCAAACAATACGGCCCCCGTTGCTTCAGACGATGGAGCCTCGACCGACGAAGACACGGCGTTGACGTTCTCGGCCGGAGACCTGCTGGGCAATGACAACGATAACGATGGCGATCCGCTTTCCGTCATTGGCGTTAACGGCAGCGCCACGCTAGGCACGGTGACGCTCAACGCAAACGGCACGGTGAGCTACACACCCGGGGCCGCACTCCAGTCAATGGCCGCGGGTGAAAGCGTGACCGACAGTTTCGTCTACACGGCGGGCGACGGCCGCGGCGGTTTTGATACGGCGACGGTCAGCATCGACGTGACCGGGATCAACGACGCGCCATCGGCGTCGGGAGACAGCGCGACGACCGCAGAAAACACGTCGGTCACCATCGCGGTGCTCGGCAATGATAGCGACCCGGAGGACGACCCGATCACGCTTGACGGGGCATCCGATGGCGGCAATGGGACGACGGTGCTCAACCCGGACGGCACCATCACCTATACGCCGAACGGAGGGTTCGCCGGCATCGACAGCTTCACATATCAGGTGCAGGATCCCGACGGCGCCATCGATAGCGCCACTGTCGAAGTCCGGGTCGGGGATATCCCGTTGCGATTCGCCGCGTTCGGCGATTACGGAGACGACACCATCTTTGAATTGGCGGTATCGGATCTCGTAAAGAGCCTCGACCCCGATCTTATCGTGACGACAGGCGATAACAGCTACGGCGCCACGCCAATCGACGTCAATGTCGGGCAGTACTACAGCGACTATATCGGCAATTACACCGGATCATTCGGAACGGGAAGTTCCGTCAACCGGTTTTTCCCGTCGCTTGGAAATCATGACCATAGAGATGGCGGCGGCTTGCAGGCCTATCTCGATTACTTCACGCTGCCTGGCACCGGGGTCAGCTCATCGGGGAATGAGCGCTATTACGACTTCGTGGAAGGCCCGGTACATTTCTTCGCCATTGATAGCGATAGCCGTGAAATAGACGGCAATTCCAACACGTCAATTCAGGCCCAATGGCTGCAAACGGAACTGGGCTTGTCGGACGCGCCGTGGAAGATCGTCTATATGCACCATTCGCCCTATTCGTCCAGCAGCAACCATGGATCACAGGGGACGTTACAGTGGGACTTCGAGGATTGGGGCGCAACGGCGGTTCTGAGCGGTCATGATCATCTCTATGAAAGAATCTTACGGGACGACAACGGCGACAACTTCGACCTGCCGTATTTGGTGACAGGCGCGGGCGGGCATTCAGGTCTCTACAACTTTGCACCGATCCCCGTGGAGGGAAGCAGTGCGCAGTACAATGCCGCGCACGGCGCGTTGATCGTAGACGCAACCGAGGCCAGGATATCTTTTGCTTTCCACTCGATCGAAAACAACGGAACCCAGGTTGACAGCTACACCATCGAGCGCGGGACCGACGCCAATGACACATTATTGGGCGGCGCCGGGGACGATCAACTGGATGGCGGGGACGGCAATGATCAGATCAACGGCGCCGGCGGAACCGACAGGCTCATCGGCGGCATCGGCGACGATATCTTTGTCCTGACGCCCGGGACCGGGAACGACTCGATCGCTGATTTCACTCCCGGTGCCAATAGCGATGACATCGTCGATTTGTCCAGTTTTTCAGCGATTACGTCGTTCTCCGCCGTCGAGGCGAGGGCAACCCAGGTCGGCAACGATACGGTCATCGATCTTGGCAACGGAGATTTGCTGACGTTGGACGGGATCGATTCTCAGACGCTGCATGAGAATGATTTCTTCTATTTCTGATGCGCGACCGTTACGGATCGCTTGAGTGACGACGTGGAACATGGTCAGTCTGATTGCGAGAGCTTGGCAATAGGCCCTTATCTCTCCGACACGGGTTCGGGTTGGGGCCGCGTTCTCCTGACCCGCGGTCTCAGGGCCGGCGTCTGGTCGGCCCCAAATTCCCCTAATGGAGAATTAACCATATTTGTCCTATGTTTCGGTGCGCCAGCCGGCCCAGGGCGGGAACGGTTTGGCGCGCGTGATCGTTGCACGCGTTCGATCGACAAGAGACATCGTTAGGGGACCGGCCATGGCCGAATTGTTGGATGGAAAGACCCGCAAACGGGCGGATCGTATTGCCCGGCTCGCGAAGAAGGGGCGGAAGGGGGCTGCTGCGCGCCTTGCCGGAGAATTCCTTCAGGCCTATTACCGCCGACTACCCTTCAGCGATATTGCCGCCTATTCCGATAAGAATCTTGCCGGGCAGGCCCTCGGTTTCCTCGATTTCGCGAAGACCCGCCGGCGCGGCCGGCCGTTGATCCGGGTGTTCAATCCCTCGGCCAAGGACGACGGTTGGGAATCGGATCAAACGGCGATCCAGATCATCAACGACGACATGCCATTCCTGGTCGACTCGGTCACCGCGGCGCTGAACTCGCGCGGCTACGGGGTGCGGTTGCTGATCCACCCGGTGATCGGTGTGAAGCGCGATGCCAAGGGCAAGATCGTCGAGATCGATGCCAACGGTTCCGATTTCCCACGGGAATCAATCATCCATGTCGGTCTCGACCGCCAGGCGACGGCCCGGGAGATGGCCGACCTCAAGAAGGCACTTGGAATTGTGCTGCAAGACGTGCGGCTGGCGGTGCGGGACTGGATGGCCATGCGCGGCAAGCTGCAGGAGGTCATCCGCGATTTTCCCGTCAGCCATGACGACACCAGCACCGAGGAGCTGGAAGAGATTCGCGCCTTCCTGCGATGGATCGACGACGACCATTTCACCTTCCTCGGATACCGCCAGTACAACTTCGGCAAAAGCGCCTCCGCCGCCGATTCCATCGTTCCCGGCTCCAGCCTCGGCATCCTGTCCGACCCCAAGGCACGGGTGTTCCAGACCGATGACACGCGCCTGTCGCCGGAGGTGCGCCGGGCGCTTGCGGAATCGTCGCTTTTGACCATTTCGAAGGGCAACCGGCGGGCCAATGTGCACCGCGCCGTGCACATGGACACCATCGGTATCAAGATTGTCGACGGCAAGGGCCGGGCAACGGGAGAACACCGCTTCGTCGGCCTCTTCACCTCACATGCCTATAGCCTCAGTCCGCGGTTCATTCCCCTGCTCCGGCGTAAGATCGATCGCGTGGTCTCCGCCGCCGGGTTCGACCGCGCAAGCCACGACGGCAAGGCCCTCTTGCATGTCCTGGAGAGTTATCCCAGGGACGAACTGTTCCAGATCTCCGAAGAAGACCTGATGGAAACCGGCGTCGGCATCCTGCACCTGCAGGAACGCCAGCGCACCGCGCTGTTCACGCGCCATGATCCGCTGGAGCGTTTCATCTCCTGCCTGGTGTTCACCGCCAAAGACGGCTTTGAGTCGGCTTTGCGCGAGAAGTTCGCGCAAATCCTGTGCCACGCCATGGACGGGTCCATCTCCGCCTATTACACCCATATCGGCGACGAACCGCTGGCACGGGTCCATTTCATCGTCAAGACGCAGCCCGGCAAGGTCCCGGCCTATGACCGGGAGGCGGTCGAGCGCGATCTCGCCGTGGCCGCCCGATCCTGGACCGAAGACCTGCACGACGCCCTGGTCGCAAGCGAAGGCGAGCGTAGCGGGCTCGATCGATTCACCCGTTTCGAAAGGGCCTTCGATTCAGCCTATAAGGACGATTTTTCGCCCCATCAGGCGGTCAACGATATCGATTTGTTGATTGAGGCTGAGGAAAGCGGAGAAATCGAGCTCTGCCTCTATCGACGCCAGGGGACCAAGGACGGCGCGCTGCGCCTCAAGATCTATCACGTCGGTGAGGCGCTGGCCTTGTCCGATGTCCTGCCGATGCTGGAAAACATGGGGCTCAAGGTGATCGAGGAGGTTCCCTTCGAGGTCGAACCGGTGGGCGGTAAGACCATGTGGATCCACGATTTCGGCATGGAGCGCCGCGGCCCCGCTCCGGCGGACAAAGGGGCGTTCACCGCCCAGAAGGAAAAGTTCGAGGAAGCCTTTACCCGTCTGTGGAAAGGGCATCTCCAGGACGACGGATTCAACCAGTTGGTCTTGACCGAAGGCCTGAGCTGGCTCGACGTGAAGCTGATCCGGGCGTACTCGAAATATCTGCGCCAGGCAAACGCGCCTTTCTCGCCCGAATCCATGATCGAGGCCTTTGTCGCCAATCCGGGCTTCGGCCGTCTTCTCGTTGACCTATTCGCCGCTCGATTCGACCCGGCGGCGAGGGATAAGTCCGAATCCCGGGAGGTGACTCTCAATGTCGACTTTGAGGAAAAGCTGGAGGCCGTGCAAAGCCTCGAAGAGGACCGCATCCTGCGCCGCTTCCTGAACCTGGTGATGGCGACGCTCAGGACCAACTATTATCAGCCCGCCGAGGACGGCGGACCGAAGCCCTATGTCTCGTTCAAGCTGGACAGCGGCGCCATAAACGAATTGCCCCTGCCCCGTCCCTGGCGGGAGATCTTCGTCTTTTCCCCGCGCATGGAGGGCATTCACCTGCGCGGCGGACCGGTTGCCCGCGGCGGCATCCGCTGGTCCGACCGGCGCGACGATTTCCGTACCGAAATCCTCGGCCTGATGAAGGCGCAGACCGTGAAAAACCCGGTGATCGTGCCGGTCGGCGCCAAGGGCGGCTTCGTCGTCAAGCGGCCGCCCACCGAAGGCGGGCGCGAGGCACTCTTGGCCGAAGGCATCGAATGTTACAAGATCCTGATGCGGGGCCTGCTCGACATTACCGACAACCGGTCCGGCGACAAGATCATTGCGCCGAAAGACGTGGTGCGCGACGACGGCGACGATCCTTACCTGGTGGTCGCCGCCGACAAGGGCACGGCAACCTTCTCCGACATCGCAAACGGCATCGCCCGGGATTACGGGTTCTGGCTCGATGATGCGTTCGCGTCGGGCGGTTCGGTGGGCTATGACCACAAGAAGATGGGCATCACCGCCCGCGGCGCCTGGGAATCGGTCAAGCGGCATTTCCGGGAACTGGGCCGCGATATCCAGAAGGAGGATTTCACCTGCGTCGGCGTCGGCGACATGGGTGGCGACGTGTTCGGCAACGGCATGCTGCTCTCGCGCCACACTAAACTGGTGGCGGCGTTCAACCACCTGCACATCTTCGTCGATCCGGATCCGGATCCCGCCGCATCCTTCAAGGAACGCCGGCGGCTGTTCAACAAGCCGCGCTCGACCTGGATGGATTACGACAAGACGCTGATTTCCAAGGGTGGCGGCGTATTCGAGCGCGCCGCAAAGTCCATCAAGCTGTCTTCGGAAATGAAGGCGCTATTGGACACCAATCAAAGCGCCATGGCGCCGAGCGACCTGATCAAGCGGCTGTTGAAGGAGGACGCGGACCTGCTCTGGTTCGGCGGCATCGGAACTTTCGTCAAGGCCCGTGGCGAAAGCCACGCGGATGCCGGCGATCGGGCCAACGATCCGGTCCGCGTCGATGCCCGCGAATTGCGCTGCAAGGTGCTTGGCGAAGGCGCCAATCTTGGGATTACGCAGCTTGGCCGGATCGAATACGCTCGTGCCGGCGGCAAGCTGAACACCGATTCGGTGGACAATTCCGCCGGCGTCGATTGTTCCGATCACGAGGTCAACATCAAGATTCTCTTGGGCCAGGTGGTCCAGTCCAAACGGCTGACCATGGAAAAGCGCGATAAGCTGCTGGCCGCCATGACCGACGAGGTCGCCCAATTGGTGCTGCGCGACAATTACCTGCAGACCGGCGCCTTGACCGTCGCCGAGGCGGAAGCCGCGGAACGGTTGCCCAATGTCGCCCGCCTGATCCGAGCGCTGGTGCGTGAGAAGCGCGTCAACCGCACCGTCGACGTGCTGCCCGACGCGGAGACCCTCGATCAGATGGCGAGTTCGGGCATCGGCCTGACGCGCCCGGAAACCTCGGTGCTTTTGGCCCATGCGAAGCTTGCGCTTTATGACGAGTTATTGGAAAGCGAGTTGCCCGACGAGCCGCTTTTGATCAACGACCTGATCGCCTATTTTCCGACGCCGATCCAGAAATCCTACCCCGAGGATATCGCCGCTCACCGCTTGCGCCGGGAATTGATCGCGACCTCGATCGCCAACCAGGTGGTAAATCGGGCCGGGTTCACCTTCATCAACGATCTCAGGGAACGGACCGGGCAGCGGGGGCCGGCCGCCGCGCGCGCTTTCACCATCGTTCGCGACGTCTTCGGCTGCGAAGCGCTGTGGCGGGAGATCGAGGCGCTGGACAACAAGGTTGCGGCCGAGGTTCAGACCGCGGCGATGCGGGACATCAAGACTCTGATCGAACGGGCCGCGTTGTGGTTCATAAACAACCGCAGCCATCCTCTCGACATCACCGCCAATATCGAACGGTTTCAGCCCGGCGCCGCCGCTCTGGCCAAGGGGCTGGGCCAGGTGGCTTCCGCGGAGGATCTGGAACACATCGAGCGCCGGCGCAAGGATTTCGAGGAGCGGGGCCTGCCGGCCAAACTCGCCGAAGAGATTGCCCGCCTGCCCCTTCTGGGCGCGGCGCCGGATATCGTGCGAGTCGCCGGCGGTGCTGCTGCTGCGGTGCCCGATGCGGCGCGGGTCTATTTCGGTATCGGTGCGCGGTTCGGTTTCGACTGGCTGCGGGACGCGGCGCGGGGGATCGAGGCACAGACACCTTGGCAGCGCCAGGCGATCCAGTCCATGGTCGATGAGCTCTATGGGCTGCAATACGATCTTGTCACCCACGTGATGGATGCCGCCGGCGGGCTCGGCATGGCCGAAGTGGTGGTCGACGTGTGGGCCGACGCGCACAAGTCCGCGGTGGAACGCACGGAGCAGATGCTCGGCGACATGCGCGCGTCCGGCGCGCCAGACATCGCCATGATGGCGGTGGCGATCAGTCAACTCAGGCTGCTGGTGGGAAGCTAAGCCGCGGTGGCAAGTGATCCTGGCCCCGACCCGGGTTCCGGCCCCGATCCGTCTTCGGGCGCGGGGCGCGGGGCGCGGGTGGTCTGGTGCCTCTATGACTGGGCCAATTCGTCCTTTCCCGCGGTCATCCTGACCTTCGTCTTTGCTGCTTTCTTCACCCGCGGTGTCGCCCTCAATCCGGTCCAGGGCACCGGGCTTTGGGGCTCGGCCATCACCCTCTCGGCGCTTGCCATCGCCATCGCCTCCCCGGTGCTCGGCGCCATCGCCGACCGCAACGGGCCGCGCAAGCCGTGGCTCGGCGTGTTCACCGTGCTGTGCGTCTTGGCGACGGCCGCCCTGTGGTTCGTGCGCCCGCACCCGGACTCGATCATGCTGGCCCTGGTTCTCGTCGCCGTCGGCAATTTCGCGTTCGAGATCGCCATCGTTTTCTACAATGCCATGTTGCCCGAGATCTGTCCCGAGAACCGGCTCGGCCGATTGTCGGGCTGGGGTTGGGGCCTGGGATATGCGGGCGGCCTGGTGTGCCTCGTGATCGTGCTGTTCGGTTTCGTCCAGGCCGAGGCGCCGCCCTTCGGTCTCGACCGGGCGGCCGCGGAACATGTGCGCATCAGCGGCCCCATTGCGGCCCTATGGTATGCCGTCTTCGCCCTGCCGCTGTTCTTCCTCCTGCCCGACCGGGCCGGCACCGGTGCGGGTGCGGTGGGGGCCGTGCGCGAGGGGTTCCGCCAGCTTGCCGGCACGGTGCGGGCGCTCAAGGGGCGCGGCGCCATCCTGCGCTTCCTGCTCGGGCGGATGATCTACACCGACGGTCTCAACACCTTGTTCGCCTTCGGCGGCGTCTATGCCGCGGGCACCTGGGGCATGGAGGTGGAGGAGGTGATCCTGTTCGGGATCGCGCTCAACCTGACTGCCGGGCTGGGTGCCGCCGGGTTCGCCTGGATCGACGACTGGATCGGCGCCCGGCGCACCATCCTGATCTCCCTTGTCGGCCTGATGATCCTGGGCGCGGGGATTCTGATCGTCACCGACAAGACATGGTTCTGGATCCTGGGCGCCGCCATCGGCATCTTCTTCGGGCCCGCCCAGGCGGCCAGCCGGTCCTTGATGGCGCGCATGGCGCCGGCGGACATGCGGGCGGAAATGTTCGGGCTCTACGCGCTATCGGGCAAAGCCACGGCCTTCGTGGGGCCGGCGATCCTGGGCTGGGTGACTGTCATGGCGGATTCACAGCGGGTCGGCATGGCGACGGTGCTCGTCTTCTTCCTGGTGGGATTCGTCATCCTGTGGCCCCTCGCGGAACCCAAAACGGCCGATTGACATCGCGCCCAGCGCGTCAGTGACGAAAGTGGCGCATCCCGGTCATCACCATGGCCAGCCCCGCTTCGTCGGCGGCGGCGATCACTTCTTCGTCGCGGATCGAGCCGCCCGGCTGGATGACCGCCTCGGCGCCGGCCTCGGCGGCGGCCAGCAGGCCGTCGGCGAACGGGAAGAAGGCGTCGGACGCCACCACCGACCCCTTGGCCCGGGTCACGTCCTCGCCGGCTTGGGTGCTGGCGTCTTCGGCCTTCCAGGCGGCAATGCGCGATGAATCGACCCGGCTCATCTGGCCGGCGCCGATGCCGACGGTGGCGCCTTCCTTGGCATAGACGATGGCGTTGGATTTCACATGCTTGCACACGGTGAAGGCGAACAGGAGATCGGCGATCTCCTCAGCGGTCGGTTTGCGCTTTGTCACGCAATTGAGCTCGGCCTCCGTGATGTGCCCGGAATCCCGGTTCTGCAGCAGGAACCCCCCGGCCAGGCTGCGCACCGTCATTGCCTTGGCCGCCGCATCGGCCATGGCGCCGGTGGCCAGCACACGCAAGTTCTTCTTTGCCCCCAGCACGGCGCGTGCCTCGTCGGAGATTTCCGGCGCGATCACCACTTCGGCAAACAGCTTGGCGATTTCCTCTGCGGTCTCGCCGTCGAGCGGCCGGTTGGCGGCGATGATGCCGCCGAAGGCTGAAACCGGGTCACAGGCCAGCGCGCGCCCATAGGCTGATTTGAGGTCCGCTCCCAAGGCGACGCCGCAGGGGTTGGCGTGCTTGATGATGGCGATGGCGGGACGGTCGAATTCGCTCACCAGCTCGAAGGCCGCGTCGGTGTCGTTGAGGTTGTTGAAGCTGAGCTCCTTGCCCTGGATCTGGGTGGCGGTGGCGGCACCGGGCCGGGGATGGGCCGGATCGATGTAGAATGCGGCCTCTTGGTGGGGATTTTCGCCATAGCGCATCCGCTGGCTCAGGGTGCCGCTCAGGCAGTAGCGGTCGGGAAAGGGTTCGTCCAAGGTTTCCGTAAACCACCCGGAGATGGCGGCGTCATAGGCGGCGGTTCGGGCATAGGCCCGGGCGGCGAGGGCCTTGCGGTAGGTAAGAGTGGTGGCGCCTTGGTGGGCGTCGAGTTCCTTGATCAGGCCGTCGTA
>JAHEKA010000065.1 GCA_024638585.1 Rhodospirillales bacterium | reverse complement strand
ACCATGGGCTATGGCCTGCCGGCGGCGTTGGGGGCCCAGGTGGCGCACCCCAAGTCGCTGGTCATCGACGTGGCGGGGGAATCCTCGCTGCTGATGAACATGCAGGAATTCTCCACCGCCGCCCAGTACCGCCTGCCGGTGAAGGTCTTCATCCTCAACAACTTCTACATGGGGATGGTGCGCCAGTGGCAGGAGCTGCTGCACGGCGGGCGCTATTCGGAGAGCTACATGGCCAGCCTGCCGGACTTCGTGAAGCTGGCGGACGCCTTCGGGGGCACCGGCCTGATCGCCGAGAAGCCGTCCGAGGTGGACGACGTGATCAAGGAGATGATCGCCACCGACGACATGGTGATCGCCGACATCCGGATCGATCCGGCGGAAAATTGCTTCCCCATGATCCCCTCTGGCGCCGCCCATTACGACATGCTGCTGGGTCCCGCCGACCGGGCCGCCAAGCCGGTGTCCGAAGAAGGCATGGTCCTGGTCTAGGACCGCCGGGGCCGATAAGGAAAGGACCGAGACGTGGACGCAGACGGGATCGAGCGGCACATCATTGCCGTGCTGGTGGACAACGAGGCGGGCGTGCTGGCCCGGGTGATCGGCCTGTTTTCCGGCCGGGGCTACAATATCGAATCGCTGACCGTGGCCGAGGTGGATCCCGTGGCCGGGCGCTCGCGCATCACCGTCGTGACCTCGGGCACGCCCCAGATCATCGAGCAGATCAAGGCCCAGCTCGGCCGTCTGGTGCCGGTCCATAAGGTCTCGGACCTGACCGCCGAAGGTCCCCATGTGGGGCGCGAGCTGGCCCTGATCAAGGTCAAGGGCCGGGGGGAGAAGCGGGTGGAATCGCTCCGCATCGCCGATGTGTTCAGGGCCGGCGTCGTGGATTCCACCGCCCGGTCCTTCGTCTTCGAGATCACGGGGGCGCCGGAGAAGATCGACGCCTTCGTTCGGCTGATGGAGCCGCTCGGCATGGTCGACGTCTGCCGCACCGGGGTCGTCGCTATTGCCCGCGGCGACAAGCCCATCTAAAACAAGGGCGTCCCGCAGGGGGGACGTCAAAACCGAGGAACCGATCATGCGCGTTTACTACGACAGGGATGCCGACGTTAACCTGATCAAGGCGAAGAAGGTCGCCATTGTCGGCTATGGCAGCCAGGGCCATGCCCATGCCCTCAATCTCAAGGATTCCGGCGTCAAGGATGTGGCGGTGGCGCTGCGCCCGGGGTCGGCCTCGGCCGACAAAGCCAAGGGCGAGAAGCTCAAGGTCATGACCCCGGCGGAAGCCGCGAAATGGGCCGATGTGGTGATGGTGCTGGTTCCCGATGAATTGCAGGCGGAGCTCTACGAGAACGAGTTGCGCGACAACATGAAGGAGGGCGGCGCGCTGGCTTTCGCCCATGGGCTCAATATCCACTTCCGGCTGATCGAGCCGCGCGGGGACATGGACATCTTCATGGTCGCGCCCAAGGGCCCGGGCCATACGGTGCGCGGCGAATACATGAAGGGCGGCGGCGTGCCGTGCCTGATCGCGGTGGAGCAGGACGCATCCGGCAATGCCCACGATATCGGCCTGTCCTACGCCTCGGCCATCGGCGGCGGGCGCTCCGGGATCATCGAGACCACCTTCCGCGAGGAATGCGAGACCGACCTGTTCGGCGAACAGTCGGTGCTGTGCGGTGGTCTCACCAGCCTGATCAAGGCCGGGTTCGAGACCCTGGTGGAAGCCGGCTACGCGCCGGAGATGGCCTATTTCGAATGCCTGCACGAGGTCAAGCTGATCGTCGATCTGATCTATGAGGGCGGCATCGCCAATATGCGCTATTCGATCTCCAATACGGCGGAATACGGCGATTACAGCCGCGGGCCCCGGCTCATCGACGCCGACGTCAAGGCACGGATGAAGGAAATCCTGGAGGAGATCCAGACCGGCAAGTTTACCAAGGAGTGGGTCCTTGAAAATCGCGCCGGACAGGCCAGTTTTAAAGCTATGCGGCGCCGCGAAGCGGCCCATCCCATCGAGGAGGTTGGAGAGAACCTGCGCGGCATGATGCCCTGGATCTCCAGCAACCGACTTGTGGATAAGTCGCGGAACTGAGCCGTTTTCCTCGGGTTTTCGAGACCGGGCCGCGGCTAGACACCGCGGCCCTTGTCGTTGGGGCCTAGAGCCTGGCGATTAACATTTGGTCATTGCAGAGAGTTGGGAAGAAAGCGTAAAAAGAACGTCTTAACCAAATTTTTTAAGGTTTTTGTGGATTATTGGTGCGGAAGTCGGGGAGGCGCCCAGACGAACTTTCGGGCTAGGCCTCCAACGTGCCGCTGCGGAAACCGGGTGTTTCCCGGTAGGGTATCGATATGGGCTCTTACATTGACCGCTCCCTGGAGGGGACGGCAGAGGTTTGGATGACGGATTGGCGGAACAGCGCGGCGTTGACGGGCACCGTGGCGGCGGCTCCGGTGTTGGTCCGCGTGCGTCCCGGCTGCGGCGGCAATGCCGGCGGCCGGACCGCCCCATTGGGAGGGGAGCTGCGACTTAGGCGCCCCTGAACCGCGGCCCGCGCCGCCGTTCGGGGGACTTGGTGACTTGATCTCCAGCCTACCGTTGCAAGGAACGACCCATGACAGAGAACAACAACCCTGACCGGATCATCATTTTCGATACCACATTGCGCGACGGCGAACAGTCGCCGGGCGCGTCCATGACATTGGAAGAAAAACTGCGCATCGCCGAGGTTCTGGATGAACTTGGCGTCGACGTCATCGAGGCCGGCTTCCCGATTGCCTCCAACGGCGATTTCGAATCGGTCCGCGAAGTTTCGGCCAGCGTGCGTAACGCCGCCGTCTGCGGCTTGGCGCGCGCCCATGACACCGATATCGATCGTGCCGCCGAAGCCATGCAGTCGGCCAAGCGCAAGCGCATCCATACCTTCATCTCCACCTCGCCGCTGCACATGAAATACAAGCTGCAGATGGAGCCGGAAGACGTGCACGCGGCGGTGATCTCGTCGGTGACACGGGCGCGCAGCTATACCGACGATGTGGAGTGGAGCCCCGAGGACGGCTCGCGCAGCGACCACGATTTCCTCTGCCGCTGCGTCGAATCGGCGATCGATGCCGGCGCCACCACCATCAACATTCCCGATACCGTGGGCTACGCCGTGCCGGCGGAATTCGGCGCGCTGATCGACATGCTCATGAATCGGGTGCCCAACATCGACAAGGCGGTGGTCTCGGTTCATTGCCACAACGACCTCGGCCTGGCCGTGGCCAATTCCCTGGCCGCCGTGTCCAACGGGGCCCGGCAGGTGGAATGCACCATCAACGGCCTCGGCGAGCGGGCCGGGAACGCGGCGCTCGAAGAGATCGTCATGGGCCTGCGCACCCGCAAGGACGTGCTGCCCTTCGAAACCAGGATCGACACGACACAAATCATGCGCGCCTCGCGCCTGGTGTCGGCCATCACCGGTTTCGTGGTCCAGCCCAACAAGGCGATCGTCGGCGCCAATGCCTTCGCCCATGAATCGGGCATCCATCAGCACGGCATGCTGCAACACGCCCAGACGTATGAAATCATGCGCCCCGAGGACGTCGGCCTGACCAAGTCCAAGCTGATCATGGGCAAGCATTCGGGCCGTCATGCCTTCCGCGAAAAGCTCAAGGACCTGGGGATCGACGTTGGCGACAACGCCGTGGAGGACGCTTTCCGGCGCTTCAAGGATCTGGCCGACAAGAAGAAGGAGATCTTCGACGAGGACATCGTGGCCCTGGTCGACGATGCCGTTATCCGGTCCAACGACCGCATCCAGGTGGTCAGCCTCAAGATCGTCTGCGGCACCGAAGGCCCCCAGACCGCCGAGTTGACCCTTAGCGTGGACCAAGCGGAACGCACCACCAAGGCCAATGGTGATGGCCCGGTCGATGCGACCTTCCGCGCCATCCGCGAGCTATATCCGCATGAGGCGCGTTTGCAGCTCTATCAGGTGCACGGCGTGACCGGGGGCACCGATGCCCAGGCGGAGGTGACGGTCCGGCTCGAGGAAAACGGGCGGACAGTCAATGGTCAGGGTGCGGATACCGATACCCTTGTGGCTTCGGCGCGGGCCTATGTGAACGCGCTCAACAAACTGGTGGTGAATCGAGAGAAATCGGTGTCGGCGTTATCGGCGTAGGCGCCTTGGAGTTGACTGGGGCCGGCCTCGATAGGCCGGCCCCGCAGAGGCAAGAAGCGAGGTTTCATGTTTTCCAGACTACTCGGCATGTTATCGGCGGACATGGCCATCGATCTTGGCACGGCCAATACGCTTGTCTACGTCAAAGGGCGGGGGATTGTCCTCAACGAGCCCTCGGTGGTGGCCATCGCCGACATCAAGGGCCATAAACAGGTGCTCGCGGTCGGCGACGAGGCCAAGATGATGCTGGGGCGCACGCCCGGCAATATCGAAGCCATCCGGCCGATGCGCGACGGGGTCATCGCCGATTTCGAAATCGCCGAGCAGATGATCAAGCACTTCATCCGCAAGGTCCACAACCGCCGCTCTTTCGCCCATCCGCAGATCGTCGTCTGTGTGCCGTCGGGTTCCACCGCAGTTGAGCGCCGCGCCATTCAGGAATCGGCGGAAAGCGCCGGCGCCCGCCGGGTGTTCCTGATCGAGGAACCGATGGCCGCGGCGATCGGCGCCGGCCTGCCGGTGACCGAACCGACCGGCTCCATGGTGGTGGATGTCGGCGGCGGGACGACCGAGGTGGCGGTGCTATCACTGGGCGGCATCGTCTATGCCCGCAGCGTGCGGGTCGGCGGCGACAAGATGGACGAGGCCATCATCGCCTATATCCGCCGCAACCATAACCTCTTGGTGGGCGAGGGTTCGGCCGAGCGCATCAAGAAGGAGATCGGCTCCGCCTGCCCCCCCGCCGAGGGAGAGGAAGGCCGGGTCATGGAGATCAAGGGCCGCGACCTGATGAACGGCGTGCCCAAGGAACTCATCATCTCCGAACGCCAGATCTCGGAAAGCCTGGCGGAACCGGTCAGCGCCATCATCGAGGCGGTCAAGGTGGCGCTGGAACACACCGCGCCGGAACTGGCCGCAGATATCGTCGACAAGGGGATTGTGCTGACCGGCGGCGGGGCGCTGCTGGCGAACCTCGATTACGTGTTGCGCCATGCGACGGGACTGCCGGTCTCGATCGCAGACGAGCCGCTCAGCTGCGTTGTCTTGGGCACCGGCCGGGCGCTTGAAGAGACCAAGACTCTGAGGGACGTCTTGGACCGTTATTAAAGGTAGTTGTGTCCATCCGGCCAGGAGGGCCGGATGTTGGGGAGGCAAGGTATGGAACTGAGAAGGCCGGGGTTGATTACCAGGCTAAGTGCGCCGCTCCGGGGGATGGGCCAACGCTTCATCCTGATCTCTCTTGTCATCGCCGGTTTCGGCTTCATGTTGCTCGGCAAGAGCGATGCGGTGTTGGTCGACCGCTTGCGCACCACCATCGCCGATGTCGCAACACCGGCGCTGGAGGCCGCCACCCACCCCGTCGAAGCCTTCAATCGCGGTCTCGCCAATATTCGCGGTCTCTTCGCCCTGCGCTCCGAAAACGCCCGTCTGCGCCGCGAGGTGGCACGGCTGCGGGCCTGGCATGCCAAGGCCCAGGCGCTTGCTGCCGAGAACAAATCCTTCCGGTCGATGATGAATTACAAGGGCCCGGCGCGCGACAGTTTCGTCACTGCCCGGGTCATTGCCGACGGCCGCGGGCCGTTCGTCAAAAGCGTCCTGGTCAATGCCGGGGCGCGGGACGGTGCCGCCAAGGGCCAGGCGGCGACCGCCTTCGGCCGTCTGGTCGGCCGGGTCACGCTCGCCGGCGCGCGGTCTTCGCGGGTGCTGCTGCTGACCGATCTCAACTCGCGCATTCCCGTGATCGTCGCCGATAGCCGGACCCGGGCCATCCTCATGGGCGACAATTCGCCCCAGCCGCGCTTGGGCTTCCTGCCCGAGAACCCCGGCCTCAAGGCGGGCCAGCGGGTGGTTACATCTGGTCATGGCGGCGTGCTGCCGCCGGGCCTGCCCGTGGGCCGCATCGTGGCCGGCGAGGACGGCGCCTACCGGGTACAGCCGCTGATCGATTTCGACCGCTTGGAATACCTCCAGATCATCCGATTCAAGGCGGTCGGCGCGCCGGACACGGATAAACCTCGGCGGAGCGGGCCCACCTGATGGCGGCGCTGTGGCACCGGCTCGACGTCTTCGCGCGCCGGCTGATCCCGGCGGCCCTAAGTTTCGTACTGGTGCTGCTGACCGTCGTTCCCTTGCCCTTCCCCGGATACGGCACCATCGTGCCGATGCTGGCGCTGGGCTCGGTGTTCTTCTGGGCGGTGCATTACCCCTCCCTCCTGCCGCCTGCGGCGGTGTTTGCCATCGGTTTGGTCCAGGGCGGTGGTTCTGCTGCTGGCCTATGGCGCGGTGGTCTATCAGCGGATCTTCTTTCGCAACAAGTCGTTCCTGGTGATCTGGTGGAGCTTCATGATCGTCGCCATGGGCGCAGGGGCCGCCGCTTGGGTTTTGGCCAGCCTGTTCAGCGGCCAGGTGATCCCGCCGGCGCCCGCCCTGTACCAGGTCTTGGTGACCATCGCGATCTACCCGCTGCTGACCGGGGTCCTGCACGGGGTCCATAAGTTCCTCCCCAGGGAGGATTGACGTGATTCGCGACCAGGACCGTTATCGCCTGTTCAGCCGCCGCGCGGTGCTGCTGGGGGGCGGGCAGGTGGCGCTGTTTTCCGCCTTGGCGGGGCGCATGTATTACCTGCAGGTCGTCGAGGCCGACCGGTACCGGACGTTGGCCGAAGACAACCGCATCAACATGCGTCTTCTGGCGCCGCTGCGCGGCATCATCTTCGACCGCTACGGGGTAGAAATCGCCACCAACCAGCAGAACTACCGGCTGATCGTGGTGCCCGAGCGCAGCCCCGATATCGAACAGACACTCTCCCGGGTCGCGCGGTTCATCGAACTCGACGACGCCGAACGCAAGCGGGTGAAGAAGGAAATCAGGCGCAAGCGGGGCTTCGTGCCGGTGACCTTGCGCGAGAACCTCGACTGGCGGGAGGTCGCCAAGATCGAGGTCAACACGCCGGAACTGCCCGGCGTGCTGATCGAGGTGGGCCAGACCAGGCTCTACCCCCTGGGCGAATCGGCCGCCCACCTGGTTGGCTATGTCGGCGCCGTGTCCGAGGCCGAGTTGACCGGCGAACCGCTGCTGGAACTGCCCTCTTTCCGGATCGGCAAGAATGGCGTCGAGAAGGTGTTCGACCAGCGCCTGCGCGGGCGCGGCGGCCGTTCGGAGGTGGAGGTCAATGCCACCGGCCGGGTGATCCGCGAACTCTCGCGCCGGGAAGGGGAGACCGGCGGTGAGGTCCGCCTGACCATCGATGCCGGGCTGCAGGATTTCGCCCATAAACGGATGGGCGAGGAAAGCGCGGCGGTAACGGTGATGGACGTTACCAGCGGTGACGTGCTGGCCATGGTGTCGGCGCCGGCCTTCGATCCCAATGCCTTCAACCGGGGCGTCACCAAGACCTATTGGCGCGAACTGAATTCCAACGTGCGGGCACCGCTCACCAACAAGGCCATCACCGGCCAATACGCGCCGGGCTCTACCTTCAAGATGGTGGTGGCGCTCGCGGCCCTGGAGGCCGGTCTGACCGACAGCGACGACACGGTGTTCTGCCGGGGCCATGTGGAACTGGGCAAGGCCCGGTTCCATTGCTGGAAGCGCGGCGGCCACGGTACGGTCAACCTGATCCAGGCTCTGCAACAGAGCTGCGACGTCTATTTCTATGATTTGGCCCGTCGGCTTGGCATCAACCGTATCGCCGCCATGGCGGAAAAGCTGGGTCTTGGCCAGCCCGCCGGCATTGGCTTGCCCAGCGAGAAGCCCGGCCTGATCCCCACCCGGGAATGGAAACTCGCGGTCATGGGCAAGCGCTGGCAGGGGGGCGAGTCCCTGGTTGCCGGTATCGGACAGGGCTTCGTTTTGGCGACGCCCTTGCAGCTTGCGGTGATGACGGCGCGCATCGCCAATGGCGGCCATGCGGTCAAGCCCCGCCTGTTCGCCCCCACCGGTGAGGTCTGGGACCCCCAGGCACCGCCGCCCGCGGCCGAAACCCTGCCAAAGCTTGGCATTTCCACACGGTCCCTTGACCTGGTGCGGCGCGGCATGGACGCGGTCACGAATTCGCCCCGGGGCACCGCCCGCCGTTCGCGCATCAAGGAAGAGGCATGGCGCATGGCCGGTAAGACCGGCACCAGCCAGGTGCGGCGCATCACCCTGAGCGAACGCCGCGGCGGCGTCATCAAGAACGAAAAACGTCCCTGGAAGGAGCGCGACCATGCGCTCTTCGTCGCCTATGCGCCGGCCTATGCGCCGCGCTATGCGATTTCGGTGGTGGTGGAGCACGGCGGCGGCGGATCCAAGGCCGCGGCACCCATTGCCCGGGACGTGATGCGCGAGACCTTCATCCGTGCCGAGCGCGCCGCCGAGGCGGCCGGCCGGGAAGCCCGGGCGCCGGGCCGTGCCCCGGCGGTGAGCAAAGCGGCCTTTAACCCGGGCGAAGACGGCGGCTTCGGCGGCGGAACGGGCGGGGGCCGGCGATGATCCTGTCTGGCTATTTCAGAACCCCGGAAATCCCGCTCAGCCAGAAGCTCGGGCATGTGAGCTGGGGGTTGGTGGTGCTCATCATCCTGATCGCCTGCGTTGGCTTCGTGATGCTCTATTCGGCCGGCAACGGCAATATCGACCCCTGGGCCTCGCGCCAGATGATTCGATTCGTGCCGGGCTTGGTGCTGATGATCGGTCTCGCCCTGGTGGATGTCCGGGTGTGGATGCGCAATGCCTATGTGATCTATCTCGCCGTGATGATCCTATTGGTGGCGGTCGAGTTCTTCGGTTCCATCGGCATGGGGGCCAGGCGCTGGATCAGTCTGGGAATCATCAATATCCAGCCGTCGGAGTTGATGAAGGTGGCGCTGGTGATCGTGCTGGCGCGCTATTTCCATGCCTTGCCCGACGACGCGGTGGGCCGGCCGCGCTATCTCCTGTGGCCGATGGCGCTCACCTTCCTGCCTGCCGCCCTGGTGCTGCGCCAGCCCGATCTGGGGACCGCGATCATGCTGGTGATGATCGGCGGCATCGTGTTCTTCATGGCCGGCGTTCGGCTCTGGAAGTTCGCAGTCGTCATCGGATCCGGCCTGGGCGCCATTCCCATCGCCTGGCAGTTCCTCAAGCCCTACCAGAAGCGGCGGATCCTGACCTTCCTCGACCCGGAATCCGATCCGCTCGGCTCCGGCTATCATATCCTGCAGGCCAAGATCGCCGCCGGATCCGGGGGGCTGACCGGTAAGGGGTTCCTGA
>JAHEKA010000533.1 GCA_024638585.1 Rhodospirillales bacterium | reverse complement strand
GCCAATCGACCGGACGGGGTGCCGGGCCCCAGCCATGGAGCCAACGCGATCTTGTAAAGGGAGGTCCGCCGTGTCCGAAATCGAAAAGATAGATGCCCAGCCCGAGACCTGGGACAGGCTGTTCGCCAATGTCGGCCAGCTTGGGGTCATCACCACCGTGGACGGCGCAGGCAACGTCAACGCCGCGACCTTCGCCACCTGTGTCCGGGTGGTGCACCAACCGGTGCACATCGCCTTCACCACCAGCCCGTATAAACACACCTATAAGAACGTGCAGGAGACGGGGCAGTTCACCGTCAACCTGCCCTCCTTCGATCGGGATATTCTTGAAAAGGCATGTGTCCTCGGCCTGCCATTCGACCGCGGCGTCAACGAACTGGAAAAAGCCGGGTTCGGCGCCATCCCGGCCCGGACGGTCAAACCGCCCCGGGTCGCAGAATGCCACCGCCATTTCGAATGTGAAGTGCTGTGGACCAAGGAATGGACCGGCCGGGTCATGGTGGTGGGAAATGTGCTGGCGGCCTCCGTCGACGCAGACTGCGTGGACGATCGCGGCTATATCCTGTTCGACAAGGTCAAGCCGGTTCAGTATTGCGGGGCACCCTATCAGAAATACCAGGGCCCGCCTTACCATCATTGGTTCGTGGCCTCCTACGAAACCATGAGCGTGGCGACCCCCTATGACGGACCGGAAATGGCCGAACACGACAAGATCGTGGCCGACGACCTGCATTTCCGTTAACCGGAAGCAACCGACCGGACCTGGAGCGGTCGCCCGACAAAGCGCGGCGCAATGTCACCCAAACCGTTGCCCGCACGCGCCGGATCGGAGCCCATCCTCCGCCCCCTCATCGGGCCGATTGACGGCGCCCAACAAACGGCCCTAGAGTCGCGCCGGAGGCCCGGACAACCACAAGAAATCACCCAGTGGGGCCCGGTAACAGCGTTTGGTCTTGACCCATTGGGAGACGACGGAGCCATGGCTCGCACGGGTGACCGGCACCACGCCACGCTGCGGGGGCGCACTGCTCTCGGACCTCAAAAACTTCCTCTTCAAGCGCCGTTGGCGGCGCCCGCGCTGGCGCGCTTCCGCCCCCGCGCCCTGCCATGACTAACCGCATCCGGCTGGCGAGCGGGCTGGTCCTTTTCCTCTTTGTCTTCAGCCATCTCGCCAATCACGCGGTCGGACTGATATCGCTCGACCAGATGGAAGAGTGGCGGCGCACTTTCAACCTAGTCTGGCGCAATTGGCCGGGCACGATCGCGCTTTACGGCAGCCTCGTGATCCATTTCACCCTGGGCCTGCTGGCCCTTTATCGCCGCCGCGGCTTGAGGATGCGGCCAGGCGAGGCGGTCCAACTGCTGCTGGGCCTGGCGGTCATTCCCCTCCTGGCGGAGCATGTGCTCGCCACCCGGTTGCTCGAAGAGATCTCCGACCTCAAGGGCACCTATGCTTATGTCATTTACGCCCTGTGGGTCCTGGCCCCGGATAAAGGGGCGATCCAGGCCGTCGCGCTGACCGTGACCTGGACGCATGGCATCATCGGCCTGTATTACTGGTTGCGCCTCAAGCCGGGTTTGCCGCGATTCCTGCCGGTGCTTTATGGGCTTGCCGTTCTCGTGCCCGTTCTCGCCCTGCTGGGATTCGTCTCGGCCGGTCGGGAGATCGAAGTTCTGGCCCGCGAAGCCGGCTGGGCCCAAGAGATCAGCACCCGGATGAACTGGCCCCAGGCGGGAAGCATCGCCCTGGTGGGCGATCTGCAAAAGGCTGTCTGGGCCTTTGTAGCGGCTGCCATCATCCTCGTGTTCGCGGCCAAGGGCTTACGCGCCTTGTGGGCCGTGCGCCGGGGCACCGTGACCATCACCTATCCCGGCCCCAACCGGGTAACCGTGCCCAGGGGCCTCTCCATCCTGGAAGCCAGCCGTACCAGGGGAATCCCGCACGCCTCGGTGTGCGGCGGCCGGGGCCGGTGCTCGACCTGCCGGGTGCGGGTCGGTCAAGGGTTGGAGGACCTTGATCCACCACAACCGGCGGAGCGCCAAGTCCTGGATCGGGTGGGTGCCGCGCCCGATACACGGCTGGCCTGCCAACTGCGCCCCGCGGCACCGATTTCGGTCACCCCTCTGCTCGCCCCAACCGCGGGGATCGCCGACGCGCAGCCGGCCGCCGCTAGTGCCGAACGCGAAATTGCGATTATGTTTGCCGACGTCCGGGGGTTCACCGGCCTCGCCGACGGGCGCCTGCCCTATGACGTGGTCTTCATCCTCAACCGATATTTCGAAGCCATGGGCCAGGCCATCGAACAAGCCGGCGGGCGGGTCGATAAATTCATGGGAGACGGCATCATGGCGCTGTTCGGCGTCGGCACCAGCGCCGCCGAAGGGTCACGCGCCGCCCTCCATGCCGCGCGCACCATGGCCCAGG
>JAHEKA010000532.1 GCA_024638585.1 Rhodospirillales bacterium | reverse complement strand
ACCGCGAGGACCTGCGCGCGGTTCCGCTGGTCACCATCGACGGCGAGGACGCGCGCGACTTCGATGACGCCGTGTTCGCCGAGCCCGATCCAGATCCCGGCAATCCGGGCGGCTGGCGGCTGGTCGTCGCCATTGCCGATGTGGGCTGGTATGTGCGGCCCGGAAGCGCCCTGGACGCCAGCGCACAGAAGCGCGGCAATTCGGTCTACCTGCCCGACCGGGTCGTGCCCATGCTGCCCGAAGCGCTCTCCAACGGACTGTGTTCCCTCAGGCCCGGCGAGGACCGCGCCGTGCTGGCCGCCGAGATGCGGATCGATGGTGCGGGCGGGCTCAAGGGCCACCGGTTCCTGCGCGGGTTGATGCGATCGGCCGCCCGCCTCACCTACCGCCAGGTCCAGGACATCAAGGACACCGGCGGCGACGGCCTGCCCGACGGGCTTTCCTTTGATGCCATCGGCCATCTTTACGCCGCTTACCAGGCCCTCGATAAGGCCCGACAGGCGCGCGGCACCCTGGATCTTGACCTGCCGGAATATCAGGTCCGCATCGGCGAAGGCGGACATGTCGACGCCATCGCGCGGCGCGATCGGCTGACCAGCCACCGCCTGATCGAGGAATTCATGATCACCGCCAACGTGGCCGCGGCGGAAACCCTGGAAAGCCGGCGCATGCCCTGCATGTACCGGGTCCATGAACCGCCGGCCCCGGACAAGCTGACGGAATTGCGCGATTTCCTATCGACCTTCGGCCTCACCCTGCCCGCCGGCAATATCAACCGGGCCAAGGACTTCGCCCAGATCCTCGCGCGCAGCGCTTCCAGCCCGTCGGCCGACATCATCCACGAAGCCATCCTGCGCTGCCAATCCCAGGCGGCCTACAGCCCCGGCAACCGGGGCCATTTCGGCCTGGCACTCAGGCGCTATGCCCATTTCACCTCTCCCATTCGCCGCTATTCCGACCTCCTGGTCCATCGCGGCCTGATCACCGGCCTGGGGCTGGGCGCCGGCGGGTTCGATGCCGCCGCCCTGGATAAAGAGACCGGCATGGTTGCCTTCGCCGAGACCGCAACCCATATCTCGGATACCGAGCGCCGGGCCCAGCGGGCGGAGCGGGAAACCGTCGACCGCTATCTTGCGCTCTATCTGCACGAACGCACCGGCCAGAGGTTTCCGGGCCGGATCACCGGCGTCACCCGCTTCGGCCTCTTCGTCCGCCTGGCCGAATTTGGTGCCGACGGTCTGGCCCCGGCCAGCCAGCTGGGCGAGGAACGCTGGATGCACGATCCCAAGCGCCATTGCCTGGAAGGAATGGGGTCGGGAACGGTCTATACCCTGGGGGACAGCGTGGTGGTGGCGGTTCGCGAGGCCAATCCCGTGACCGGCGGCCTGATCCTGGAGGTCGTCAGCCATGAGCCCGCCAAGGGGCGCACGCCGGCCAAACCCCGCGAAACCCGGCCTGGCCGGCCGCCGCGGCGGCGGGGCAAACCGCGGGCCAAGCGAAAGCGGTCGCGCTGAAGCGTTTTGTGCTAATAAGAGCCTGGAAAACGCCATGATTTCGCGTCATTAACAGTGAAGAAACCGCTTGGGACTAGCATGCCTCCGCCCTCCCACCAAGAGCCGGCCGGCGCCCCGCAAGGTCCCGCAGTATCGAAGTAAGATGAACAGATTAGTCACCGCCATTGGGGCTGGGGCCGAACGCCCAAGCAGCCCGCGCCACGGCCGCCCCGGCGGCCCCCGCTGGATATCGGGCCTTGTTCTCGGCACCGTCCTGTTGCTGAGCGCCTGTGCCGCTCCGATCGAAAGCACGTCCACGTTCAACGCGCTCCGGGTCGAGCGGGTCTTTGCCGACGGTTTTACCAACGTCCAGGAGAAGTATATCGACCCGGTCGACATCGCCGAGCTCACCTTTCGCGGCGTCAGGAACCTGGATGAGATCGATCCCATCCTGGAGATCGCAAGGACCGAAAAGGGCATTCGCATCAGTCACGGCGACAGCGTCGCCCCCGAAATTCCCTCACCCGCGGGCCGCGAGCCCCAAGCCTGGGCACACTTCACGACCCGTGCCGTTCTGGCGGCGCGCGGTGTATCGCAAGCGGTCCGGACGGCCGGCTCGGAAGAGATCTTTGCCGCCGTATTCAATGGCGCCCTTCTCCCCCTCGACCACCATTCCCGCTACGACGGGCTGCGCTCCGCTCGGGATTCCCGGGCCCAGAGGGAAGGCTTCGGCGGCATCGGCATCCGTCTCAATTTCGATGGCGCATTGCCGAAGATCGTCGCGGTCCATGCCGATACCCCCGCGTCGTTGAGCCCGCTCAAGGCCGGTGACGTCATCACCCATATCGACGGCCTGCCCATCGAAGGGCTGACGCGCCATGACGTGATCTGGAGCCTGCGCGGCCTGGAGGGCACCCTGGTGAGCCTGACCGTGA
>JAHEKA010000064.1 GCA_024638585.1 Rhodospirillales bacterium | reverse complement strand
TGACCCAAAGCGGACATGACGCCGTGTTTACGCAGTCATGATTTCAAGCAGGTGGCCATCCGGGCCGCGGAAATAAAGCCCCCGCCCTCCGCGCCGGTGATTGATCTCCATATTCTCTGACGAACGTGGGCCACTGCCATAGGTGATGCCCTCTTCCGTGATCCTTTCGAAAATGGCATCGAAATCCTTTTCGCTCACCATGAAAGCATAGTGATGACGATCAAACTCACTCGCGTCATCGAAATCTAGTGTTAGACGATCATTGACCTTGACTGGTGCGAAATGTGAGTGGAGCCCGTCATAGCTGAGCCCGAAAATGCGCGCAAAGAAGCGGGCCGCGGCTTCCTTATCTCGGGACGGAACGATGGTGTGGTTCAGCTCTATCGTCATATCCAACCTCCCAGAGTTGGAGGGGTCCAGAATGGAATCATCACATCTAGCCGATAGCCTAGGAATGCGCCTTTGCAAAGGCCACTAAATTAGTCTGGTAATGGTCTCACGGCTCAGCGATCCGGCCAACATGATTGTGTGGGGGCGATCGTTAAACCCCAGGCTCGGTGGGATGCCGAGTAGCGCTCTCGGCCGAAGCCGGCCGTTAACCCGATGACCCCATCTGACCCAAAGCGGACATTGGTGGGGGTGTGAAAATTGGTGCCGACCGCCGATACCCGAACTTCACCGCAGGAATCTTGCCTGCTCTTGTCAAGATTGCTCAGGACGGGTTTGCTGGCTACGATCTTGACCATGATCAGCATCCGTTTGGGACATGTCGGTTCGGGGGGCACGGGATCGTCCAGATAAGACGGATAAGAAAATCAGAAAGGGGAGGCCATGCTCGATTTCAAGCTGATATCTGCGGATTCTCATCTCAACGAGCCACCCGCCGCCTGGGAGCGCGTGCAGAAGGAGTATGGAGATCGCGCGCCCAAGGTCGTGAAAGACCCTCCGGGCAGCACCAAGGGGACCTGGCTGATCACCGAGGGAATGCCCCCGGTGGGCTGCTCCCACTTCAGTATCGGCCGCGCCCTTACCAAAGAGAGGGGCATCTCCGACATTGATGAACAAAAGTACTTTGACACCATCAGCTTCAATGAGACCTTCCGCTACGAGGATTACCCCGGCGGCTGGGACCCCGCCGCCCGTTTGAAGGATCAGGACGCCGATGGTGTTGGGGCGGAGATCCTTTATCCCAGCCCCGGCCGCTTCTTCTACGCATTGACCGATGAGCCCTTCCAAAGGGCGATTCTCCGCTCTTACTCCGCCTGGCTCCATGATTTTTGCAGCTACGCCCCCAATCGCCTGATTGGGCTGCCGCTGCTCTCTATTCTCGACATCGACCACACCGTGGCCGACTTGCAGGAATACGCCAAGCTGGGGTTCCGGGGGGCGCAGATCCCTACGCGGATCAAGGACAGCGGGTATTACGAGCCGAAGTACGAGCCGCTTTGGGCCGCGGCCGCCGACGCGGGCATGGTCCTCAACGTCCACACCAGCACCACCCAGGGACAGGCACGAACCCATTTTGAAGGCCCGAGGGAACACGCCCCTTGGAAAGAGCCACTGGGGTTCGCCCGCACCCAGGCGCCGGCCCAGGAGTTCCTGGGCAACCTCATCTTCTCCGGCGTGTTCGACCGCCACCCCACGCTCAAGGTCTGCTGTGCCGAGTTCGACGTCGGGTGGATCGCCCATATGGTGGAACGGATTGATTACATCCACGGCCGGATGAGCGCCTATGATGCCGAAAAGAACGTGAACAAACTTCCGCCCAGGGAATACCTGACCAACAACGTGTTCTTCACGTTCCAGGACGACCGGGCCGGCATGCTGACAACGCCGGTTTACGGCGAGGACAACTATCTATGGGCAAGTGACTATCCCCACGGCGTGACGACCTGGCCGTATTCCCAGAAAACGCTGGAAAGCAATTGCGAGGGGTTGGACCCCGAGGTCAGATTGAAGGTCGGCCAGCAGAATGCAGCCAAGCTCTATGGGATCGAGATCTGAGGGCGCCCACTGATGCCACCCAGGGCCTTCCGCGCGAGTTGAGCTAACGTCTGCTTGCGAACCGATGCGGGCATTGGACCTCAGCTCGCGCAGGAAACTTCTTTACGAATCTTGGGCATCGCCATGCATAGGCTCCGGCTTATCCCACCGGGAAGGATAAGTTTTCGCGTGCACTGGTGTATCAGTCTTAGCGCGCTTGACTAAAGCCGGTTGCCAATGGCTTCCATCAACGGGCCGATACTGGCTTGCTTTTCAAGGTCGAGGACACTGTCCCGGATCGTGGCAACGGCGGCCTTCGACACGGCCTTGCCGGCGCAATGGTCGAACTTCGCCAGGACCGAATCCGGGTCCGCAAGGTGCTGCCCCCCGGGCTTGAGGTCCGAGTTGACGACGTGACCGCCCTTCAGCCTTATCACCAAGGTGTGGCCTTGCATCTCCGACGCCGCGGTATTTCTGACCAAAGACATGAGCGACCGGATCTGTGGATCATTAAAGATTTCGTCACGGTATAGATCGAGGCTGACGGTGCCGTGGATCAGCGCAAGGGCGATCAAGAACTCACCGCAGAACCCCGCCGATTCCGCATCGGTGACGTCGGTTCGGAATAGGGACAGCGGCGTCATCGTCGCGTGCACGGATTCAATTTGATCGATCGCGAACGCTTCCCTTTTCCGTAACTCGATCGCCGAGTCGATCAGGACGTGGGCGGGGGTCACCGCCGGTATCCTTTTGATCCTCGGCCAGGTCGCCAGCGCATAAGGATTCGCGAGGCCGTCAATCACCGCCGTCGTGTCTCGTTCTTCCGGTTGCGAGACCGAATGGACAAAGCCCAAGGGCGCTTCGAGGATTTCAGGATCGCCGGTGAAGCCACGTGCCGCCAGCATTGCCGCGTCAATACCCGCAGCCGCGGCATTGCCGGAACTGAGCGCCTTCGACATGGTCCCCATGTTGCGCCGGAAACCGGCGGAACTTGCCGTCGAAATGCCGACCGCAACCGCCATCCGCTGCTTGTCGAGACCCATCAGACGCGACGCTGCCAAGGCCGCGG
Organism: Rhodospirillales bacterium; assembly: GCA_024638585.1. Taxonomy (GTDB): domain Bacteria; phylum Pseudomonadota; class Alphaproteobacteria; order SMXQ01; family SMXQ01; genus SMXQ01. Next base: position 6,432 of record JAHEKA010000064.1, on the reverse strand, counting down.
CAATGGGTCCGACCAGGCCGACATGCCACCAGCCCCGCCCGGTCGGGCTGGATCCGCCAGAACGGCGCTTGGCTTCGATGACCTTCGTCAGCTTATGCGCCGCCTCATATGAAAGGATAAACGCGGTAAGAACGTCTTCGCCGGAAAGGCCTTCTTGCTCCGCTATCGCCAGGACCGTGGGCAGGAGGTGAGTCGGGAGGTGGGCTCCGCCGTCGTAATCGAGCGCGTTTGCCATCGTGCCGTTGGCGAGCGCGGCCTTCGCCGCGGTGGCTTTTTTCGCGGTCCCAAAGATCGTGGCGTCGGCAGGTTGGCCGGTCGTATCCAAGGCAAAGCGGGTGATGATCCTGCCGACCTCATGTGTCGCGGCGGCAAGCGCAACCCCAATGGTGTCGAGGATAAGATATCTTGCGGAATCCAGCGTGGTCCCCGGCAGCTCTTCCGCGCCGGTGTCGGCCATGAAAGAGACGAGCCTCGCCGTCAAGGAAGATTCCCCGAGCGGCAACGGGCTTATGGAACTCCTTGCCATCGACCTGCCCTCAAGAACTGGCCATCGCCAATCGGCGAGCGATCAAACCTGGGCGCATGACCCGAACCATCCCTCCGCGACCGAAAAAAGTACCGCGTACAGATAGAATGGTTTTTCCCTGACGAGACCAAAGCGCGGCAACCGTCGTCAGGTGTAGACGAAGATATCTTTCCTCGGTATCGACAGATTGACCTCTCCCCCTTCGGGCCAGACCTGCTCGACCGGGGTCGGCACGCGCAGTTCCGTGCTGTCGCTAACGCCGATGAGGTATTCGATATGGTCGCCGAGATAAGCCCGGCCCAGCACTTTTCCCGGCACCAGCTGGACCGCCGGGTCGGGATTGTCCGCGCCGTTGCGTGCGGTGATGGTGATCTTCTCCGGACGGATGAACAGGCAGGATGCCGCGCCATCTTCTGCGTCCTTGCGCACGGAGTCCGGACTAAGGATGATGGAAACGGCACCGTCGTAGGTCGGTAACGATACCGAGGCCCCGTCGCTTCCAACGTCCACTGGCTGCGGCAGATTCAGGAAATTCGCCTTGCCGATGAACTCCGCCACGAATCGGCTCGCCGGACTTTCGTAGACCACGTTGGGGGAGTCGAGCTGCTCGATCCGGCCCTTGTTCATGACAACGACGCGGTCGGACAAGGTCAGCGCCTCTTCCTGGTCGTGGGTGACATAGAGCGCTGTCACGCCTAGGCGTCGCTGCATGATGCGAAGCTCGAACCGCATATGTTCGCGGAGCTTCGCATCCAGATTGGATAGCGGTTCATCCAGCAAAAGCACGCGCGGCTCAAACACCAAGGAACGGGCAAGCGCGACGCGCTGTTGCTGACCGCCGCTCAGATTCGGAGCCGGCGTGTCCGCGTAACCATTGAGTCCCACTTGGTCCAGGGCGGCCGTCACTCTGCGCGCGATCTCCTCGCTTTTCAGGCTGCGCATCTTCAGCGGATAGGCGACGTTTTGCGCCACCGTCATGTGCGGCCATATGGCGTAGGACTGAAAGACCATGCCGAGGTTGCGCCGTTCCGACGGCACGTTGATTCGCCGAGCCTTGTCGAAGATGGCCGATTCCCCGATTTCGATGGTTCCGGCATCGGGATCTTCCAGTCCGGCGATCATGCGAAGCGATGTCGTCTTGCCGCATCCCGAGGGACCCAGCAAGGTCAGCATCTCGCCGTCCTCGACTTCCAGGTCTATCCCGTCCACGGCCACCAGATCCCCAAAGGCCTTGGTGATCGACCTGAGAACGACTCCGTGCATCTGCTCCCCCAATTCGGTTCTTTTTGTTTACGGATTATGCAACCGATTTCATAAAACAGAAAAGTGGACAGTCCACGCGCATCGCCCGCATGATACTCCATTCAGTCGCTTGACTCGTACTCATTACATGCCAGGGCCGCATCCGGCAGCTGTGAAACTCTGGATGCCTAGGCCAATATTGTATAGGATTGAATTTGAGTTCTTGTAGAAGAATAAGGGATATCTAACCGTCCCGTGGGTGCGTCTGTATTGGCGCGAAACTCAAACAACAACTCAATGCTGCAGGGAACCCGCTCATGAATTTCAAACTTCCATTCGCTACGATCGTTGGGGTTGCCTTTGGCCTCGCCACCGCGATCGACGCCATGGCGGAGGACAAACTCTCCGCCGCTCTCGCCAATGATCCGATCGCCAAAGCGCTCGGCGCCAAAGTCATGAATGCCGCCAAGAAGGAAGGCAAAGTGGTCGTATATGGCGGCACGACGACGAGGAAGTTCATCAAACGCTACAAAGTAAACAAGAAGCTGGAGAAGCGCTTCGGATTCAAGATCGAAGCGGTGATCGGAAAAAATGCCAACCTGACCGAACGCATCAAGACGGAACATGCCGTCGGCAGGCTGATCGTTGACGTCTTCAGCGGTAACGAACAATACGCCAATCGGTTCATCGATCTGGGCATCGTCGATAGTTGGTTGCCGCCCAACACCGCACTCGATGAGCTGCTTCCTTGGGTCAAGGGGAACATCAAAGGCAAGGACCAGTTTTTCCCCATTACCGTCAGTGCCCAGGCGCTGATGGTCAACACCGACGCCGTCAAACCCAGCGAATATCCCAAATCCTATTGGGACATCGTCAACAACCCGGGCCGATGGAAGGGCAAGATCGCGATGCGCGATCCGCGCTCGGCGGCCGGTGGCGCCTGGATGATGATGGCGATCAAGCACACGCCGGGGCTCGGCCTTGATTACATCAAGAAACTGGCCGCCCTGAAGCCGGTCCTGATCCCCGGCGGCAGCAAGCGGTTGCGCAATGTGATTGCCAAGCGCCAGTTCGAACTCGGCTTCAGCGGCCGCGGTGAGTTCATCAACGACCTGCCCAAGGGCACACCGGTGGAATATGTCGTTCCCAAGGAAGGCTTCCAATGGAGCCGCGGTGGAGTCGTCCGGTTCAAGAATTCGCCGCATCCCAACGCGTCGAAGGTGTTGCTGACCTGGATGCTCCAGTTCAAGCAATTGCAGGCCTATACCGATGCTTCGGGCCGCACCGTTGCGCACCCGAAGATCAAGGTCCCAGTGCGGCAGATGAGCATCAAGGACTATCCAAACATGCCGGCCATCCCGGTGAAGAATTTCGCCAACCCGGATCCCTTCTTCAAGGAGATGGAACAGATCTTCGGGATCCGATAAAGGATTCAGGAACCGAACCGGTGCCGCGCCTTCGGCCCCGGTTCGGTTCCTGGTCGAACGGAGTCGTGTTCGGCACCACAAGGGGTGGGCATGATCCTGATGGCGAAAGGGATGTCGCGAATCCCACTCGCCCTCCGGGTCAACCAAGGCGTCCGGTGAGCGATGGCGATACAAAGCGATTCTAAGCCACGGCTATCAGACACCGCCTTAGGGGCCGTGCCGCCCGGTTTCCTGTCATCGTTCAGGATCTCCCCGGTCTTCTTCTATTACCTTCTCGCCGTATTCTGCGTCATCCTGGTGCTCTATCCCGTCGCTATCCTGTTGATCGCGAGCGTGTTCAAAGGGCAGCCGGGAATGTTGGGGGAGTTCACCCTCGCCGGGTATAAGACCTGGCTTGGGGCCCTCGATCTCATCCCGATCTTCACCAACAGCGTTATCTTCGCCTCTTCGCGGCTGGCGATCAGCCTAACCCTCGCTTTGCTGTTCGCCTGGGCGGTGGCGCGAACCGATGTTCCGTTCCGGCGCACCATGATGATATTGATCCCCATACCGTTCTTCACGCCCGATCTGTTGACCGGCATTTCATGGTTGATGTTGGGCAACCCACAGAACGGACTCATCAACCAGTTCGCCACCGCGATGTTCGGATTCAAGGAGCCGGTGATCAACCTTCATGGCTGGTTTGGGCTGATCTTCCATTCCTCGCAGAGCTCGATCTCCTTCATGTTCCTGATGCTGGTGGCGTTTTTTCACAATATGGATTCGTCCTACGAGGAAGCGTCGGTGACCTTGGGGGCGACGAAATACAAGACCGTCTTCAACATCACCCTGCCCATGCTTTCGCCCGCGATCCTGAGCATCTCGATCCTGGTCTTCGCCAGTGGGCTCGATTCGTTTGAGAATCCGCTATTGTTCGGCAATCCGGGAGGCGTCTACGTTTTCGCCAACGAAATCTACCGGATGATCCATTACCGTTTCCCCGCTCGCTACAACGATGCGACAGCGCTGTCGGTGATCTTGATTGCCATCACCTTCTCGCTCATCGTGCTGCAATGGTGGAAGCTCGGCGCGCGTAGCTTCTCGGTCATCAGCGGCAAAGGTTACCGGCCCAACCGCATCCGCCTTCCCAGGTCGGCCCAATGGACTATCGTCGGCATCTTCGCGATTTACTTCCTCCTGTCCATCGTCATTCCCCTCGCGCAGATCATCGCAGCCTCGTTCTTCAAGATCTTCGGCATGTACAGGCTGGAGCATCTGACGCTGGAGAACTGGACCAATGTGTTCAGGGACGATCTGGCGGTGAACGGGATCAAGAATACGATCATCTTTTCCTGCACGGCGGCTTTCGCGACGGTCATCATCGGCGGGTTGATCGGATGGATTCGCGTCCGCACGGGGCACTGGCTCGGCCGCGGCCTTGAGCTTCTGGCTTGGACGCCCTGGACCCTGCCCGGGATCGTCCTCGGCCTCGCGCTGCTCTGGGCGTGGGCGCTGCCGCCTCCGCCGTTTAACCTCTACGGTTCGGCTTGGGTCATCATCCTCGGTTTCATCGTCAAGGGGATGCCGCTTGGCACATCGACCATGCAGGCGGCGATTCATCAGGTCAGTGGAGAACTGGAGGAATCCTCTCGCGTGCATGGCGGCTCCTGGCTGAGAACCATGCGCCTGATCACCGCACCGCTGCTGCGCAAGGGGGTGTTCGCCGCCTTCGTCATCGTCTTTGCGCTGGCAGCCCGCGACCTGACCATTCCGCTTCTCCTCTATCGCGGCGGGACGGAAACCCTGACGGTCGCGATGCTGCTTTATTACGAGGAGGGGAATCTGACGACCCTGTCGGTTGTGGCCGTGCTCCAGCTCGGCCTCATCTTTGGCCTTCTCGGACTGGAACGGCTGACCCGCAGCAGGGACGCGCGCGAAGAGTAGGACCCATGCGCAGCGCGACGGGCTGAGTCGAAAAATCCGCCGCCGATCGCGGCATTTCGGCCCCGCGACCGGGGTCACGATCAAGACGTCAAAACCGAACGAAGCGCCAATAGAGGGAAAACACAATGCCCCCGGTTCCTCATTCCGTCGATGCCCGCGATGCCGAGGATCCACTGGTTCCGGTTCCCCTTCCCACTCCCGTTGCGGCCAGGGAAGGAATCGCCAGCCTGCCCGGCACCAATCTCGGCTACTGGGATACCGGTGGAAGCGGCACGCCGATCGTTCTATGCCATCCCGCGTCGGGCAGCGCGCTGTCCTGGGGCTACCAGCAGCCGGTATTCGCAAATGCGGGATACCGTGTCATCGCCTATTCCCGGCGCAACCACTACAACTCGGACCCGGCCGGGCAAGACGATCCAGGGACGCAGGTGGAAGATTTGAACAACTTGGCCGATTGGCTGGGGCTGGAGAGGTTCCACCTTGTCGGATCCGCCGCCGGCGGCACCGTCGCCGCCGATTTTTGTCTTTCCCATCCCGGGCGGATTCTCAGTCTCGTGGTTTCCAGCAACACCCTAGGTGTCCAATCGGGTGAGATCGCCGAGGTCGCACGACGCATCCGCCCTCACGAACAATGGAACCAACTGCCACGCTGGTTCCGTGAACTCGGTCCATCCTATCGTGCCCGCAATCCGGAAGGGGTCGAGAAGTGGATCGAAATAAACGAGCGCTCCGAGACCGGCAAGGGGGCCCGACAAAAGAGGGCAAATACCATCACGCCGGAAAGCCTCGAAGATGTCGCACCACCGGTACTGCTGATGACCGGTGATTCCGACATGTCAACGCCGCCGCCCATTTTACGGATGTGCGCGGAGCGCATTCCCGGCTGCAAGATAAGAATCGTTGGTGAATGCGGCCACTCTATCTATTGGGAGCATCCCACTATCTTCAACGACACGGTCCTCGATTTCATAACGAGGCAACCGCAAGCCTAAGCTGCCGTTCAGGCGAATAACCTTGCCCAAGGGGAGGAAACAACGGTGTACGAAGACTTCATACCCAGACACAAGATCGGCGTGCTCGCGCCGCGATCGATTATCGAAAATCAAGCCTATCAGTTTTACCGGATGGCACCGCCTAGCGTGATCCTGGTGATGATCCCCATGGGACTCAGGGAGTTCAGCGGCGAGGATCTACAACGAATCACACAGGGGATCGAGGAGAAGCTCGATTTGCTGATGGAACGTGACGTCGAAATCATCATGGCAAGCGGCGTCCCCTTGCCAATTCTTCTCGGTGTCGAGGGGCATGACCGGT
>JAHEKA010000063.1 GCA_024638585.1 Rhodospirillales bacterium | reverse complement strand
AGCGCAAAGGCGGTGCTGCCGTCGATCTTCGCCATTCACGGCGGCGTCCTGATGGACCGGTTCGGCACGCGCATCGTTCTGGTGCTGATGGGGGTGGCCTGCACGGTGATGCCGCCGTTCTTCGCCATCGCCACCTGGTTCCCGGCGCTCCTGCTGCTGCAAATGGCGCTCGGCATGGTGATGTCGCTGTCCTGGATGGGGGCCCAGTCCCTCGTCGTCAATGTCGGCAAGGATGACCCCGCCATCGTCGGCCGTTTTTCCTTCTCCGCGCGGGTGGGTGTGATGATCGCCCCGATCGGCGCCGGCGTCTTGTGGGATTTCGCGCCGCACTGGGTTTCGTTCGTGGTGATTGGCTTGGTCGGGCTCGCCTTCTGGTTCGCCGTTCGTGCCCTGCCCGCGGCTGAACTCGGCGAGGCCCCCGACGCAATGTCACGTGAACCGTTCCGCATGAGCGACATTTTGCCGAGGCTGTCGGACTACATCGGCGCCATCGGCCTGATGGCGATCCCGACCGTGACCTTCGTCGTCATCGTTTCCTCGATCCGGCTGTCCACAGGCGCCCTGCAGATGTCGTTCTACCTGGTCTATCTCAAGGAAATCGGCCTGCAGGCGACGGTGATCGGGACCTTCGTCTCTCTCACCCAGATGAGCGCCGCGGTCGGCACCCTGCTGGCCGCCAGGCTGACCCGCTTTATCCACCCGGTATGGGCGTTTCTTCTGCTGGTAACGATCTCGGTGGCGCTGATCTACGGTACACCGCTTTTCGGCGATGTCTTGATCCTGTTGGCCATCGCCATTTCGATCCGGGGCATGGCCCAGGGCGGGTCCCAGCCGATCATGTATTCCACCCTGTCCAAGGCGGTCACCGCGCAGACCCAAGGCATGGCCATCGGGCTTCGCGCCACCGGCAACCGCGTCACCGCGCTGACGGTGCCGGTCTTCATGGGCGCCATCGCCGAGGCCTGGGGCTTGAACGCGACCTTCTATGTCACCGGCGCGATCATGCTCCTGATCCTGGGGGGAACCGGCCTTTGGATCGGCCTGCGCCATCCCGAGGCCGTCCGCACATGAGCGAACCCTCCGGCGGCGCGCTCCGCATCCCTCTCTCTGTCCAGCTTGCGGTCTATGCCACAGGCACGTTCGGCAACACCATCAACAACGTGGTCATAGTCCTGATCCCGCTCTGGGCGCTCCATCTCGGTGCCTCGCCGCTGATGACCGGCTTGATGATCGGCGCGCGGCATCTTCTGACAACGATCTTTTCCATCCACGGCGGCGCGCTGATGGACCGGCTCGGCACCCGCCGGGTGCTGATCTGGTTCGCCCTGATCGGCGCGGTGACACCGTTCCTGTTCCCGGTGATGCCCTGGATCTGGGCCGTCGTCGTGTTGCAGATGCTGGGCGGGATTTCGTCCAGCTTCGGCTGGATGGGGGCCCAGGCGATGATCGGCCAGACGATGAAGGGCAGCCCCATCTATGCGGGCCGCCTGGCCTTCACCGTGCGCGCGGGCCATCTGACGGCGCCGCTTGTCACCGGCATCGCGTGGGACCATCTCGGTCCCTGGGGCGGGTTCAGCGTGCTGGGCATCTGGGGGGCCGGCATCCTGGTGGCCTCCCTGGCGCTGCCCAAGCCCGCCGATCAGGGGCCACGCCAGCCGGTGGCGGCCCGGGACCTGATGCCGCGGATGTCCGATTACCTTGACGCCGTGCGCATGATGGCGGTGCCGGCGATCCTTCTGGTGGTCATGGCCTCGACGCTGCGCATGTCGGGTCAGGGCATGTATGGCTCGTTTTACGTGGTCTATCTCGAGCGGATTCCGTTCACCGGCACGATGATCGGGGCACTGCTGGCGGTGGGCTCCCTGGTCGGCTTCGCCGGCGCCCTGTCGATCGGCCCTCTGGTACGCCGCTATTCGCCCAACTGGCTGCTGATCCTGAGCGTCGCCCTTGGCGTCCTGTGCATCACCGTCACGCCGCTTCTGGGCGGCCTGTTCCTGGCCCTGGCCCTGGTCGCGGCGGTGCGGGGCGGTGCCATGGCGTTGGCCCAGCCCTTGATGATCTCGATCCTCGCCCAGTCGGCGGGCACCGGCCAGGGCATGGGCGTGGGCCTGCGCACCACCGCCAACCGTTTGGTTTCCTTTGCGATTCCGGTGCTCATGGGCGGCGTTGTGGAACTGGTCGGCCTGGAACCGAGCTTCTACATCATCGGCGGCACGCTGATCGCGCTTTGTTTCGGGCTCGGGCTCTATGCCCAATGGACCCCCGGCCTAGGTTCCAAGGCCGGTGACTGAGGACAGGGCGGCAGCAGACGCCGGCGCGGCGCAGGACCACGACCCGGGCCGGGTGCCGCTGCGCCTGGAACTTGCGATCTACGGCGCCGCGACGTTTTCCAATTCGCTCGGCTATATGGTTGTGGTGGCGGTCCCGTTGCTGCTGGTATCGCTCGGCCTGTCGCCGCTCTGGGTCGGGATCGTGTTGGGCAGCCGCCACCTGCTGGTCTTGTTCTTCTCGATCCACGGCGGGGCGATGATGGACCGGCTCGACACCCGCCGGGTGATGCTGATGTTCGCCTGGTTGGGGGTCATCCTGCCTCTGGCCTACCCCCTGTTCCCCTATGTCGCCGCCTTGATCGTCATCCAGATGGCGGCGGGCTACTGCACCGCGATCGGTTGGATCGGCGCCCAGGCCCTCATCGGCCAGGCCCTGAAGGGCAGTCCGGTACACACCGGGCGCATGGGCGCGATCATCCGCATCGGTGCGCTGACCGGCCCGCCCCTGACCGGCGCGGCCTGGGATTTCATGGGGCCCTGGGCGGCCTTCGGCATCCTGTCGCTGTGGGGTCTGGGCCTGCTGATTTCCTGCCTGGCGCTGCCCGACTCCGGCGCGGGCGAGCCAAAGCCGGTCGTCACGGTCAAAGACTTCGTTCCCCGGGCGAGCGACTATATCGCCACAATCGGTTTGTTGGCGATGCCGCTGATCGCTACGGTCATCCTCGTTGCCGTGCTGCGCATCTCGAGCTTTTCGATCCAGGCATCGTTCTACGTGGTGTGGCTGGAGGGCCAGGGCTACACCGGGACGCTGATCGGTGTGCTGCTTGGCGCCTATTCCCTGTTCGGCGGTGGTGCTTCGCTCGCCGTCGGCGCCCTCGTCAAGCGCTTCGCGCCGGTGTGGCTGATGATCGCCATGGTCGCGGTGACCATCGTCTGTGTCACCGTGACCCCGGCCCTCGGCACGTTCTGGGCGTTGTTTATCGTGGTTTCTCTTAACGGAACGGCTTACGGGTTGACCCAGCCCCTGATGATCATCCTGATGTCGCGCGGCGCCGGCTCCGCCGCCCAAGGCAAGGCAGCGGGCCTCCGGACCAGCGCCAACCGGCTGGCGGCAACGGTGATTCCCCCGGCCATGGGTGCCGTGGCCGAGGTCGCCGGCCTGGAAACGAGCTTCTATATCATCGGCGGCGCGGTTCTCGCCCTGCTCGGCCTCGCCGCCGTTTACGCCCATGTGACGGGGGCCGCCAGGGCCAACTGACCAATGGACAATCGAATGGGTTGGGTTAGAGTACCGCCAAGTTGCGGGGGCGGCCCGGAGGCGCCCGAACAGCAATCACGGGGGAGGATCGCGCCTGAGCTCATCGGGCGATAGCGCTCCTCCCTGCCGAGTGGAGGAAACCATTCTTGGCCACATCGTCGGCAACCCCCTCGGCGCCCGACGCCGAAGCAATCCCCCTGCGCGACCAACTGCCGGTCTATGCCGCCGGGATGTTCTCCAACGGCGCCGTGCAGCTTGCCGCCGTGATCGTGCCGCTGTGGATGCTGACCATCGATCCCTCTCCCCTGATGGTGGGGATCGCGCTCGGTGCGCGCCAGGTCCTGCCGGTCCTGCTGTCGATCCACGGCGGCGCGCTGATGGACCGGATGGGCATCCGCCGGGTGATGATCTGGTTCTCGATCTTGGGCGTGGTCACGCCCATCCTGTTCCCTGTCTTCCCCTTCTTCTTCGCCGTGCTGATCCTGCAGATGCTGGGCGGCATCTCCGCCGCCATGGGCTGGATCGGCACCCAGGCGCAGATCGGCGCCATCATGAAGGGCTCACCGACCTATGCCGGGCGGGTCACCTTCTTCAACCGCTTCGGGACGCTCGCCGGGCCCCCGGCCACCGGGCTGGCCTGGGACCTGGGCGGCCCGTGGGGCGGGTTCGGATTCCTCACCTTCTGGGGCGTCGCGCTGCTGATCGCCTGCCTCGCCATGCCCAAGGCCAAAACCGGCGATGCCGGCGGCGGCACGGCGGAATCGGCGGACACCAGCTGGCGCGATGTGCTGCCCCGGGTGGGCGACTACGTCTCCGCCTTCAAGCTGATGGCAATCCCGGCCATCGCCTTCGTCGTCTCGGTGACCCTGCTGCGCCATTCGTCCAACGGCATGCTGACGTCCTTCTACGTGGTGTGGTTGGAGCTTCAAGGCTATAGCGGCACGCTGATCGGCGGCTTGATTTCCATTTCCTCCATTCTGGGCGGCATCGGGTCGCTGACGGCGGGCCGGCTCGCCAAGATGTTCACGGCTTACCGCGTGCTGATCTTTTCGGTCTGCTGCGCGATCCTGTGTCTGACCGTGACGCCGCTTCTGGGCAGCGTCGTGCTCCTGGCGGCGGCGAGCATGCTGCGCGGCGGTTTCATGGGCGTCAGCCAGCCTCTGTTGATCTCGATCATGGCCCAGTCGGCGGGCGATTCCCAGGGCAAGGCGGTGGGCCTGCGCACCACGGTCAATCGGCTCGCCATTCTCATCGTCCCGGTCATCATGGGGGCCGTCGCGGAGGTGATGGGGATCGCCGCCAGCTTCTACATCGTCGGTGCACTGCTCATCTCCTTGATGCTGTTCGTAGGTTGGCGGTCGCGCAACGCTTTCCCCAAGGCGGATTGACCGGACGGCGGGCAGGACAGCGACAATGCGCCAAGCGATCCTTCCGGCACTGACGCTGAGCCTTGCATTCCTTTGGCCCGGATCGCCCGCGGTTCACGCCGCCCAAGGCCATGCCCTCGATCCTGCGTTGTTGTCCCGCGCCCTCAATGACGCCGCCAAGCTGCCGCGATTGCGCGCCTTGATCGTCGCCCGGCGGGGCAGGGCCCTGGTCGAACGGGTCTTTCGGGGGCCGGGGCTGGACGTCCCGGTCAACGTCAAATCGGTTTCAAAGACCGTCATCGCCGCCTTGGTCGGCGCCGCCATCGGCCGCCGCGCGCTGGAGGGACCGGACCAGCGGATCGCCGCCCTGCTGGCGGAAAAAGTACCCAGCCCCGCGGACCCACGCCTCGGGCAGGTGACGATCGGCCACCTCTTGTCGATGCGCTCGGGGCTCGAGCGCACGTCGGGGCGCAATTACGGGCGCTGGGTGCAAAGCCGGGATTGGGTGCGCTTCATCCTCGCCCGCCCCTTTACCGAAGAGCCGGGCGCCGCCATGCAGTATTCCACCGGAAACAGCCATCTCCTTTCCGCCATCCTGACCCGGGCCACCGGACGGTCCACCCTGGCCTTGGCCCGGGCCTGGCTGGCCGAACCGCTCGGTTTCAGGCTTCCGCCCTGGCAGACCGATCCCCAGGGCATCTATCTCGGGGGCAACAACATGCTGCTCTCACCCCGGGCGCTATTGCGGATCGGAGAACTGTACCGAAACGGCGGCAAGCACCTGGGGCGGCAGGTCATCCCCCGGAGCTGGGTTCGGGCGTCGTGGACGCCGCGCGCGGTCTCGCCCTATTCCGGGGACGGCTATGGCTACGGCTGGTTCATCACGGCGGCCTGCGCGCAGGCGGTCTACTATGCCCGCGGCTTCGGCGGCCAGTTCATTTATGTCGTCCCATCGCTGGATCTGACCATTGTCGTCACCTCCACGACCACCAAGAGAACCCGGATCGGCGGCTACCGATCCGCGCTCAAGTCCCTGGTGGGCAACGGCTTGATTGCCGCGGCCCTTCGTGCCGAGGCGGGCCCGCGCGACACGGCGCCAACCGATTGCATGCTCTAATTCCTCTCAATGCCGTGGAATTGTCGGTGCCATCCGCTTGGCAAGACCTGCTCTGAGGGGTTAAATAGGCCAAAATATAAAGGAACACGCCATACCATGATCCGACGCCGTCCGGAGGCGGCACGATCCTCGAACACGGGAGCCCAACCCCATGCGACGACTCATTGTCCCGGTCTTTCTTGGCGTCCTTCTCAGCGGTCCCGCCCTGGCCATCGATAGCGGCGGCAGTTACGTCGGCCGGTTCAATTATTCCTGTCCTCAGGTCTTGCAGCTCTACGGCAAGTCGGGCATCCAGAAAGACGGTACCGGGGTCACCTTCAACCGGAGCTTTTCCGTGATCGTCGGATGGATGGCCGGCTACATGTCGAGCATCAACGCGATTCGACCCGGCAAGTCCGACTTTTTCGGAAATATGGCCGACGAAGCCGGCTGGATCGCGAAGTGGTGTGAATCGAACCAGAAGTCCGATCTGATGGAAGCGATGGAAGCGCTGACCAAGGAACGGACGGCGGTCAAAAAGAAGCCCAAGGCGGCCGCCAAACCCAAAGCCGCTCCAAAGAAACCTGTCCGCAAGCAGGCGGACCCGGACCCACTTCCAAAGGGAGCTCCCTAGGCCCGCGCGCCGCCGGGGAGCCTGCCGATGCTGAGATTCCCCCGCACCGCACCTCCCGGCCGCTTCCGGCCCGGGCCACTGCGCGGGCGGTTTGGCGAATGGCTGCGAATCATCGGGTTCCTGGTCGGCGCAATCCTGTGCCTCGCGGTTTTGACTCCATTGGGGACCGCCTTTTTTGAGCCCCTGACACCGAAGGAGGTCAATGCCGTGTTCGCCGGCGTCGCCCTCTGCGGCCTGGCCTGGCTTGCCAGCGGTACCCGCCCGCGCTGCCCGATCTGCGGTATCGGCCTGCTCAAGGCGGAGAATATCGGCACCACCCAACAGAAGCTGGGGATCGTCGACCACCCGATGTTCCGCCCCAATACCTGGACGCAATGGTACCGCTGCAGCCAGTGCGGCTATCGCGAATGGGACGAGCACGCCGATCCGGCGACGTGACGGCGGCTCAGGACGCGGGCGCCGTTGTTCCGGCGAGCTCCGTGGCGAGAAACGAGAAACTGCGATCGTAGGATAGGTCCGATGCCGCGCGCTGGGCATCGGGCACATCCGCGTCGGGCGTTATCTGGGCGAAACTGTGGCCCATGTCCTGATACCAGTGAAGCTCGTAATCCTTGTCCAGGCGATCCAGCGCGGCGACGAAGGCGTCGACTTCCTCCCGCGGCGTGGAGTGGTCCTCGGTCCCATAGTGGCACTGCAGCCTGCAGGAGATACCCTCGAGCTCCCGTTCATCGGGAAACAGGCTCTGGTGATAGATCACGCCGGCATCGAACGCGTCGCTCCGCGCCGCGGCCAGCAACGCGAGGCCGCCACCCAGACAAAATCCCAGGATCCCGATCTTGGGGGACGGACCGACCCAGGGCAGGCTATGGAGAAACGCGGCCCCGCCGGTGATGGCGGAAACCGCTGCGGTCACATCCAGCGAATTTTTCGCAAACAGGCCCGCGGTCCGGTTCGGCGGGGTTTGGCCGCCCATGAAGTCCGGTGACAAGGCCACGAACCCCGCCCGAGCGTAACGCCGGGTTATTTCACGCTGGGTCCAGGTGAGCCCGCCCATGCCGGACAGCAGCACCATGCCCATCCGCCCCTCACCCTGTTCGGGCCGGGCGAGGAAGGCATCGGTGTATACGCCTTCGCTTTCATAACCCGCGTGCAGGGAGACGATGCTTTCCCCCGCGCCGTTGCCGTCATTCGTCATGTGATGCTCTCCGGCCAGCCGGCCGCGCCACGGCGGGTGCGGCCCCGTCAAGGACAAGCGGCCGCCGGATCGCCCGGCGGCCGCATCGCGCCACGCCCCCTGCGGGGCTGGGCGGTCAAGTCCCTACTTGCACTTGATGGTCTTGGCCGAAGCACCTTCGAAATAGGCGATATCGCAGGTCATGCCGGCCTTCAGCGCGCCGCGCTTGGCCTTCTTGCCGCCGACGGAAATCTTGGTCCGGCGACCGACCTTCGCTTTCGCGGTCTTGCCGCCGCTCTGGAACACGATGACCTTGCCCTTCTTCTGAAGGGCGGTGATCTGCGTCGTGACCTTGGTCGGCTTCGCGCGGGCGATCTTGGCCTTGGGCTTAAGGTAAGAGCGCAAATTCGCTTTCACCGCTTCCGGCGTCGCATAGGTGTCCTGGATAATCTTGGTCAGCTTGTCAGCGGGGATCGGCCCGACCAGCACCCGGGCCTTCTTGGCCTCGGCCAGGTATTTCGGATCGCGGTAGGTCGCCGCATAGGCCTTGCGCAGGATCTCGACCCGGTCCTTGGGCACGCCTGGCGCCGTATAGACCGGATATCCCAGTTCGAACTGGGCCATCTTCAATTTGAGAAGCTGCTTCTTTTCGGGATCGCTGACCTGATCCATCAGCAGCGGAACCTCGGCGGGAACGTTCGGATCCTTCTGAAGGCCCTGCTGGTAGAGGATACTGAACTTCTTGTCACGCAGCCAATCGGGGTGGCGGCTGGTGATTCCGACCCAGGAATTGGTCGCCCGTCCCTGGGTTTCCCCGCGCACCATGGCAAGGTCGATGTCGCCGCCACCGGGATAGCCGATGATGACCTTGTACTTGAAGCCCAGCAGGTTCTTCAGGAACACCGCATCCACCGTGGAGGAGCTGCCCATCCCCGATGATCCGACGACCAGCTCGTGTTTCAACAGGTCCTGCCAGGTCTTTACGGGGGAGGTGTGCCAGGCCTGGGCCACAGCGATGAAGCGCGCCGGCGAACCGATCCATTGGAATTTGGTGGGGTCGAACCTGATGTTCTTGCCGCGGCCTTCCTTGCCGTAGAACAGCGGCGCCATAGGCACCGCCATCAGCGACCCCATGGTCTCCGTCCCGTCCTTGGGGGCCTGCAGATACATGTAGTTGGCCCCGACAACGCCACCGGCACCCGTCTTGTTCTTGGCCAGCACCCTCGGATTACCGGGGATATGCTTGCCGACGTGGCGCGCGCCAAGGCGGTTCATCAGGTCGACCGAACCGCCGCTGCCCGATGTGATGTAATGGATCATGCGCTTGCCTTGATAGAAATCGGCCGCGCTCGCCGCTTGTGGCAGTGCCGTTCCCGCCAGCAGGGCCAGCGCGCCGGCCCCCAATACGAAACTTTGTGAGCTCATCGTTTTCACTCCCTGTTCTGTCCGATCAAAGCGGGCCGACCCACCGCCGGAACCCGCCATCTTCCCAAATACAAGGCGTCGCCACAGTCGGATCTTCTGTCCGTCACAGTGGCCTCGTACCACGCCATTGGCCTGAGTATAGCCGTTCCCGGCCCATCCGCCCAATCGGAATCACCCGCGCCGGGCCAACCGCAGCAACAGGAACATGAAAAGCGCCGCGCAGGCCAAGGGCAAAAGGTTGAAGGTAAAGACGAAATTCA
>JAHEKA010000062.1 GCA_024638585.1 Rhodospirillales bacterium | reverse complement strand
ACGTCGTGTTCCGGCTCGGTGTCGGTTGCGAGGTCGGCGCCGATGCGCCCCGAAGCGCAGGCCAGCGTCCAGCCCAGCGTCCCGTGGCCGGTGTTGAGCACCATGTTGGTGAACCGCGTCCTGCCGATCACCGGCACGCCGTCCGGCGTCAGCGGGCGCAGCCCGGCCCAGAATTCCGCCTTGGGCAGGTCCATGGCGCCCGGGAACAGGCCCGCCCCGGCGTCCAACACCGCCTTCGCGCGCACCGGTTCGATGTCGGCGTTGTAGCCGTTGAATTCGGCCGTGCCGGCAATGCGCATCCGGTCGCCCAGCCGGCTCAGGACGATCTTGTGGTCGTCATCGGTGATGCTGACCATCGGCGCCCGGTTGGACTCGGTGACCGGCACCGTCGCCGAATAGCCCTTGGCGGGATAGATCGGCACGCGAATGCCCATGGGCTTGAGCATCAGCGGCGAATAGCTCGCCAAAGCCAGGACGTAGCGGTCGGCGGAGATCACGCCTCGGTTGGTGGTGACACCGGTGACGCGGTCGCCGGAATGGGCGATCCGGGTGATGTTCGTGTCGAATTGAAAGCGCACCCCGCGTTCGGCGCAGTATCTCTGCAGGCCCTGGGTGAACACGTGGGCATCGCCGGAAAGATCGCCGGAGCTAAAGATGCCTCCGGCGATCTCATGCGATTGTGCGTCGAGCGCCGGTTCCCGATTGACGCAGGCGGCGGCGTCGAGGGTTTCGAGCGCCATGCCGAGGGGCCGGAACCGCGCGGCGATCGCGTCCGCCTTGGCCAATTCCCGTTCCGAGCGGTAGATATGGAGAATGCCGCGGTCCTCGGCATCGAAGGCGATGCCGGTTTCCGCCCTGATCTCGGCCAGCAGCGCCCGGCTGTACAGCGCGAGGCGGGCCACCGTGTCGCCGTTCCTCTGGCTCGGCCCGCGTCGGCAGTTGGCGAGGAAGCGCAGCAGGAATCCCCACAGCGCGGGATCGGCGGAAAAGCGGAAGACCAGTGGCGCATCGGCCCGCCCCAGCCAGGCGAACAGCTTCCCCGGCGTCGACGGGTTCGACCACGGCGTCGCGTGGGAGGCCGAGACCTGCCCGCCATTGGCGAAGCTGGTTTCCAGCCCGGCCTCGGGCTGGCGGTCGATGACAACGACCTCATGGCCCGCGCGCAAGAGATAGTAGGCGGTGCTCACGCCGATCAGCCCGGCGCCGAGCACGACGATTTTCACGGCAGATATTCTCCTAAAGAGCGTGTGACGCCGAGACCCTATCACAGGGTGCGCGGGGCTCAAGTCTTCTTGCACGGGGCCGTCCGATCGCCGGCCCGACGGGGCAGGGACAACGAAACGGCGCCTGCTTGACCCCCGCACGCGTCACACGTACAACCCGTTCCCATGGATCAGGCCGCACGAATCATCGCCCGTTTTGGCGGGGTCCGCCCGATGGCCCGGATTCTCAGCGAACAGACCGGGCGGCGGGTGCCGCCGACCACGGTACAGGGTTGGGCCCAGCGCGGCCTCATTCCGGCGGCGCGGCAGGCCGATGTCCTGGCCGCCGCAAAGGCCCGCGATATCGCCCTGGACCCAGAGGATTTCTTTACGCCGCCAGCCGCCCCGGGCGGCCCGGCGCAATCCGATCTGCCCGGGCCGGAGCTGCTCTCGGTGGCGGAGATGGGGCGTGCCGATGGGCTCACCATCGAGGCCGGCACGCCGGGGGCAACCCTGATGGAGGCCGCCGGCGGCGGCGCCGCGCAACTGATCCGCGCCCGTTTCGCGCCCGGCCCGGTCGCTGTTCTGTGCGGGCCCGGCAACAACGGGGGCGACGGCTTCGTCATTGCCCATCTGTTGGACGAGGCGGGCTGGCAGGTCCGCCTGGGATTCCTCGGCGATGTCGCCAAGCTGCCCGAAGATGCCGCCCTCAACGCCCGGCGCTGGCGCGAGGCGGGCGGTGAGATCGCAGCCCTCTCCCCCGACGTGCTGGGCGGGGCCGGCCTGATCGTCGATGCCCTGTTCGGTGCCGGTCTTGCCCGCCCGCTTGACGGCGTGGCCCGGGCGACCGTCGAAGCCGCCCAAGCCTCCGGCCTGCCGGTCGTGGCCATCGACATGCCGAGCGGAGTCCATGGCGACAGCGGCGCGGTGCTGGGCGCCGCAGCGCCGGCTGTCCTGACCGTGACCTTTTTCCGTAAGAAACCCGGCCACCTTCTGCTGCCGGGCAAAGTGCTGGCGGGCGAGGTCCGGGTCATCGACATCGGCATCCCCGAGCGGATGCTGGGCACAATTCGACCGCAGACCTTCGAAAACGGGCCGCAATTGTGGGCCGATGCCTTTCCCTGGCCCGGGGCCGATGCCCACAAGTACAGCCGCGGCCACCTGGTCATCGGCGGCGGGGCGGAGATGACCGGCGCCGCCCGGCTGGCCGCCCGCGCGGGGCTGCGCATCGGCGCCGGCCTCGTCACCATCGCCACGGCACCGCATGCGGTTGCGGACTACGCCACCTATCTGCCGGCGGTGCTGACCACGGCGCTTGACCGGGCCGGGGACTTCGCGGCCTATCTCGACGATCCCAGGCGGCGCGCGGTCTTATTGGGCCCGGGTTATGGGGTCGACAAGAAGACCTACGGCCATGTCCTGACGGCGTTGGCGCTGGGCAAGCGGGTGTGCCTCGACGCCGATGCCCTGACCGTGTTCCGCGGCAGGGCCGGCGAACTGTTCGCGGCAATCGCGGCCAATGCCGAGAGCGGAGGCGGGGCCGTCCTGACCCCCCACGAGGGCGAGTTCGCCAGGCTCTTCCCCGACCTGACCGAGGGCAGCAAGCTGGACCGCGCCCGGGAGGCGGCGCGCCGGAGCGGCGGCGTCGTCCTGATCAAGGGGCCGGATACCGTGATCGCCTCCCCGGACGGACGGGCCGCGATCAATGCGAACGCGCCGCCGGACCTGGCCACCGGTGGGTCCGGGGACGTGCTGGCGGGCTTGACCGCGGGGCTGCTGGTTCAGGAGGTGCCGCCGTTCGAAAGCGCCGCCATCGCCGCCTGGATCCATGGCCGGGCGGCGGCGGAATTCGGCCCCGGCCTGATCGCCGACGACCTGCCCGACGCCGTGCCCGGGGTTCTGCGCGACTTGAAGGGCTGATGGTGTCTTGCATTGGCCGCTTCGGGCCCCGGCGCCGGACCTCTGAATCCCGTCATTCGGGTCCGATGCCACACGAATGACACACCGGAATACATTGAAAAATTGAAGTTTTTTGGGCCTGCCTTAACGTCTTCTTAAACGAGAGGAGGCTAGTCTTGGTTGAATCCATCGGTGTTGCCGGGGAGTAACCGACCATGTGGGCTCTGAAGGCCAAGAAGGAACTGACGGCCGACGACGTGCGCGAGGGCAGCGTGTTCCGCGTCGTGCGTGGCGACAACATGGTGGAAACCGCGAGGGTCTTGTCCGTAACCTCTGATTCCTGCGGCATTCCCCATGTCAGCTACGAAGTATCCATCGGCCGCGACGATCAGCAGGTCTTCAGCGAAGGCCCGCGGGTCCTGTCTTTGAGTTCCTTCACCCAACTCTATCCGGAGCAGCTCGCGAGCTGAGGCCGCGATCCGCTGTCCCGGTGAACCGCGCCGGATGCTGCCCCACGGGCAGGCCCGGCGTTGCACCGGCCCCCAATCTCCGAGCCCCAATCTTCCGCCCCGGGCGCTTCACATCCCGGTCATCGCTTGTCCCCGAACTGTGCTATAGACTTCGCCTGGAGGCCCGATCCTTCCGGAGCCGGCGCCGGCCGGTCCCGCGGGCGTGGCGGAATTGGTAGACGCGCTGGCTTTAGGTGCCAGTGACGCAAGTCGTGGGGGTTCGAGTCCCTCCGCCCGCACCAGGATCGGCCATAGGGCGCGGACCCGGCCCAGGGGCGATTCGCGGACTGGTCAGGGGCCGGGAATTCTGATAACACCAGCGCGGTGCCGGCCCCGCTGCCCTGGCGGGCTGCCGTACTTGAACGAAAAGACAGAGAGAGAACCCCATGCAGGTCGAAGAAACCAAGAGCGAGGGCCTCAGCCGCGAATTCGCCGTTACCATTCCCGGTGACGATATCGAAGGCCGCGTGTCGGCGCGGCTCGAGGAGATCGGCGCCACCGTCAAGATGCCGGGATTTCGCCCCGGCAAGGTGCCGATGCAGCTGCTGCGCAAGCAATACGGTCCCTCGGTCATCGGCGAGGTGCTGGAACGCACGATTTCAGAGACCACCAACGAGACCCTGCGTGAGAAGAACCTGCGTCCCGCCATGCAGCCCAACATCCGGATCACCGAATTCGACGAGGGCAAGGACCTGAAATTCACCATGGCGGTCGAATTGATGCCGGATATCGAGCAGCCGGACTACGCCAAGCTGGAGCTGGAGCGCCTGGTGGTGGACGTCGAGGATTCCGCCGTAGACGAGGCCATCGCCCGGATGGCCGAGGAGCAGAAGGCGTTCGAGAAGACCGACGAGGACCGAGAATCTACCGCCGAAGACGCCCTGCTGGTGGATTTCACCGGGAGCATCGACGGCGAGGAATTCGCCGGCGGCGCGGCCAAGGATTTTGTCCTCCAGCTCAATGCCCAGAACTTCATCCCGGGCTTTGTCGAGAAGATGGTCGGCGCCAAGGCCGGCGAAACCCGGAAGATCGAGGTCACCTTCCCCGCGGAGTACCCGGCGGAGGAACTGGCCGGCAAGGACGCCGAGTTCGAGGTGGTGGTGAAGGAACTGCAGGTGCCGAAGCCGGTCGAGGTGAACGACGAATTGGCCAAGGCGGTCGGCCTCGAATCGCTGGATGCCATGCGGGCGGCGGTCAAGGAACGGCTGACCTCGGAATACGCGACGATATCCCGGATGCGTCTCAAACGTTCCCTGCTCGACCAACTTGCCGACATCGCGTCCTTCGACCTTCCCGGCGGCATGGTGGACAGCGAGTTCGCCCAGATCTGGCAGAACCTGAGCGGCGAGCCGCTGGAGACGCCGGCACACGATCACGACCATGATCACGACCACGATCATGACCACGACCACGATCATGGCGGCGAGGACACCCGCCCCGATCCCGCGACCAAGGCCCGCTTCGAGCAGTTCCTCAAGGAGTCCGGAAAGTCGGTTGACGAGATCAAGGAAGAATACCGCGACATCGCCGATCGCCGGGTGCGGTTGGGGCTGCTGCTCACCGAAACCGGACGGGTCAACAACATCTCGGTTCCCGATGAGGATCTCAACCGGGCCATCGCCAACGAAGCGCGCCGCTTTCCCGGCCAGGAGCGCCAAGTGGTGGAGTATTACCAGAAGGATCCCGCGGCCCGGGAGCAGCTCCGCGCGCCGCTGTTCGAGGACAAGGTGGTGGATTACATCCTGGAACTGGCCAAGATCACCGAGCGCAAGGTCACCGGCGATGAACTGATGGCCGATCCCGACGATGAAGAGGATGGGGCGGAAGCCGGGTCCGAGGCCGGGGCCAAGAACGACAGTTAGAGAGGTGCCGGCCACCGGCGGGCGCGCCAAGTCACAAAGGGAAAATCAGGATCGATGAGCGACGACTTCGAAACAACTATGCAGGGCCTGGTGCCCATGGTGGTCGAACAGACCAACCGGGGCGAGCGGGCTTACGACATCTATTCCCGGCTTCTCAAGGAGCGCATCATCTTCCTGATTGGACCGGTCAATGACGGTGTGGCCAGCGTGGTGTCCGCCCAGCTCCTGTTCCTGGAGGCGGAGAACCCCACCAAGGACATCTCGATCTACATCAACTCGCCGGGCGGCGTGGTGACGTCCGGGTTGGCCATATACGACACCATGCAATACATCCGTCCCGACATCGCCACCGTGTGCATCGGCCAGGCCGCGTCCATGGGATCGCTCCTGCTGACCGCCGGTGCCCCGGGCAAGCGCTACAGCTTGCCCAATTCGCGCGTCATGATCCATCAGCCCTCGGGCGGGGTCCAGGGGCAGGCCACGGATATCGAGATCCAGGCCCGGGAGATTCTGTCGCTGCGCGCGCGCCTCAATGAGATCTATGCCAAGCATACCGGCCAGGATACCGATTTGATTTCCGACGCGGTGGAACGCGACAAGTTCATGACACCCGAGGAAGCCAAGGACTTCGGCCTGATCGACGAGGTCGTGACCTCCCGGCCCGTCGCCGGCGAAGGCGACGGCGATAAGGACGGCGAAAAGTCCTGATCCGGCCCGGGGGGTTAACCGAATGTTGATCCGTGGCCGCTAGCATCGGTTGCCATGGGCGTTGCAATCTAGCAACGGTGGAGCACCATTCTTGTTATGTTCATATTTCGTTTCTGTGATGTTCCTTGAACCTTGGGCCGAACGGACTAGATTTTGTTTGAAGTCGCCCCTTCGGCTGTGGCAAAGATCATTCTGCTAGGGGTGTGTTAGGATGGGTGTTCGGATAGGGTGACGTGGCCGGCCGGGTCGGGTCGCGAGCCATCATCCGAGAATGCGGAGTATCTATGAGCAAGTCCTCGAGTGGTGATTCCAGAAATACGTTGTATTGCTCGTTCTGTGGCAAGAGCCAGCATGAGGTCCGGAAGCTCATTGCGGGACCGACGGTGTTCATCTGCGACGAATGCGTCGAGCTTTGCATGGACATCATCCGCGAGGAGCACAAATCGACCCTGGTGCGCTCCCAGGACGGTGTCCCGTCGCCCAAGGACATTTGCGCCGTACTCGACGATTACGTGATCGGCCAGTCCCACGCCAAGCGCGTGCTTTCGGTCGCGGTGCACAATCATTACAAGCGCCTGGCCCACGGTTCCAAGTCCAACGACGTGGAATTGGCCAAGTCCAACATCCTGTTGATCGGCCCGACCGGTTGCGGCAAGACCCTGTTGGCGCAAACCCTGGCCCGTATTCTTGACGTGCCCTTCACCATGGCCGACGCCACGACGCTGACCGAGGCGGGCTATGTCGGTGAGGACGTGGAGAACATCATCCTCAAGCTGCTGCAATCGGCTGACTATAACGTCGAACGCGCCCAGCGCGGAATCGTCTATATCGACGAGGTGGATAAGATCAGCCGCAAGTCGGACAATCCTTCGATCACCCGGGACGTCTCCGGCGAAGGCGTCCAGCAGGCCTTGCTGAAAATCATGGAAGGCACGGTCGCCTCGGTGCCGCCCCAGGGTGGGCGCAAGCACCCGCAGCAGGAGTTCCTGCAGGTCGACACGACCAATATCCTGTTCATCTGCGGCGGCGCTTTTTCGGGTCTTGAGAAGATCATCTCCGCCCGCGGCAAGACCACGTCGATCGGCTTCGGCGCCGATGTGACGGCGCCAGAAGACCGCAAGACCGGAGAGTTGCTCCACGACGTGGAGCCGGAGGATCTTCTGAAGTTCGGCCTGATCCCGGAATTCGTCGGCCGCCTGCCGGTGGTGGCGACGCTGATGGATCTCGACGAAGACTCCCTGATTCGCATCCTGACCGAGCCCAAGAACGCCCTGGTCAAGCAATACCAGCGCATGTACGAGATGGAATCGGTGGATCTTGAATTTTCCGATGACGCCCTGCACGCCATCGCCCGCAAGGCGATCGCGCGCAAGACCGGCGCCCGCGGCCTGCGATCGATCATGGAAAACATCTTGCTGGAATCGATGTACGAATTGCCGAGCCTGGAAGGGGTCGAGGAAATCGTCATCAACGGCGAGGTGGTCGAGGGGCGGGCCAAGCCGCTCTATATCTACGCCGATCGGCGCGAGGATCTGGGCACCAGCGCCTGACGTTTCCTCCTTGAAATCCTGCCCATTAGTGCCACATATTGTGTTGCGAGCGGCGTACGCTCGCGATTTCTTGAGGTTTCGGTTATTTTTCATTAACCGATCGCTCAGGGGATTGGTGTAGACTTGCCGCAGGTTGGTGCGGGCTCGCGCCCGGTTCCGCCGGCCTTTCAAAGTGGCCCGTTGACCGAGGTTGAACATGATTGAGCCCACCGAATCCGTCCTTTATCCCGTTCTGCCGCTGCGCGACATCGTCGTGTTCCCGCACATGATCGTGCCGTTGTTCGTTGGACGCGACAAATCGGTTCATGCGCTGGAAAGCGTCATGCGGGACGACAAGCAGATCCTTCTGGTCGCCCAAAAGGACGCTGCGGTGGACGATCCGGGCACCGACGATATTCATCAGGTGGGCACGGTCGGTACCGTGCTCCAGTTGCTCAAGCTGCCCGACGGGACGGTCAAGGTCTTGGTCGAGGGCGGCGCCCGGGCCCGTATTCTCTCCTATGAGGACAGCGAATCCTTCTTCCAGGCCCATGTCGAGGTGATCGAGGAAGAGGAAGGCCCGGCCCAGGAGATGGAGGCGCTGTCGCGTTCGGTGACCAGCCAGTTCGAACGCTACATCAAGCTGAACAAGAAGATCCCGCCCGAGGTGATCGTCTCGCTCAACCAGATCGAGGAACCCGGCAAGCTGGCCGATACGGTGGCCTCCCATCTCGCGCTGAAGATTTCCCAGAAGCAGGAGATCCTGGAGATCGAGAGCATTGGCGAGCGCCTGTCGAAGGTGCTCAGCTACATGGAATCCGAAATCGGCGTTCTTCAGGTGGAGAAGCGCATCCGCGGTAGGGTCAAGCGGCAGATGGAGAAGACCCAGCGCGAGTACTATCTGAACGAGCAGCTCAAGGCGATCCAGAAGGAGCTGGGCGAGGGCGAGGACGGCAAGGACGAGGTCTCCGAGCTGGAAGAGACCATCAAGAAAACCAAGCTCTCCAAGGAAGCCCTGGAAAAAGCGACCGCCGAGATCAAGAAGCTCCGGTCGATGGGCCCGATGTCCGCCGAAGCCACGGTGGTGCGCAATTACCTCGATTGGCTGCTGGGCATTCCCTGGAAGAAGCGGACCCGCGTCAAGCGCGACATCAAGAATGCCGAAAAGATCCTCAACACCGATCACTACGGGCTTGAGAAGGTCAAGGAGCGGATCCTCGAATATCTCGCCGTGCAGCAGCGCGTCAAGAAGCTGGCCGGCCCGATCCTCTGCCTGGTCGGCCCGCCGGGCGTCGGCAAGACCAGTCTGGGGCGGTCGATCGCGCGCGCGACCGGCCGCAAGTTCGTGCGCCTGTCGCTGGGCGGAGTCCGCGACGAGGCCGAGATTCGCGGCCACCGGCGTACCTACATCGGCTCGTTGCCCGGGCGCGTCCTGCAGAACATGGCCAAGGTCGGCATGCGCAACCCGCTCTTTATGTTGGACGAGCTCGACAAGATGTCGATGGACTTCCGCGGCGATCCGTCATCGGCGTTGCTGGAGGTCCTCGACCCGGAGCAGAACCATACGTTCAACGACCATTACCTCGAGGTCGACTTCGATCTCTCCGAGGTGATGTTCGTGGCCACGGCCAATTCACTCAACATACCTCCGGCGCTGCTCGACCGCCTGGAGGTCATCCGCATTCCCGGTTATACCGAGGACGAAAAGCTCAACATCGCCAAGCGGTACCTGATGCCCAAGCAAATGGAGCAGCACGGTCTGAAGGAACAGGAACTCTCCATCAGCAGTGGGGTGCTGACGGAC
>JAHEKA010000531.1 GCA_024638585.1 Rhodospirillales bacterium | reverse complement strand
CGCCGCCCCGACACCGAGCGCCGCCATGGCACCCTCGGAGGTGGGGGGCTCGACGATGCGGTCGGCGAAGTTGCGATGCAGCGTGCCTTCGAAACGGCCGCCGAAGCCGCTCCCGATCAGGCGGATGTCGGCATCGCGCTTCATGGCGCGGTTGATCCCGTCGACGAAGGCCGCGGCGTAGGTCCTCTTCGGCATCGCGCGGCCCTCCCTCAGGCGAAGATGCCCGTAAGGGCGCTTCGGGGCTTGGGAAAGGGGCTGGCCTCGGCATAGGTCAGGGCCGCTTTCAGGCGGCGGGCGATCTTTCGATCGACTGCTTCGATGTCGGCGCGGCTGGCCTGCTTGGCGCGCAGGAGAACCCGGGCCATGCGGAGGATGGGGTCGGTCCTGTTCCACGCGGCATTGGGCCCCTTTCCGCGCTTGGCGTCCCAGGCCATGGCAAGGTCGGTCACGCCGGTGGTGTATTCCGGCACCGCCTTGTGGGAACCGGGCCAGGCCTTGACGTTGGGTTGGATGAACACCGGTTTCCCGCTGCGCCGGATGCGCGTGAGCGCCTTATCGACCACGGTGTAGACGGCGCCGGCATCGTTGCCGTCGACCGGCGGCTCGCAATGGATCGAGAGCGCGCGCGGCACATCGTCCCAGTTCTTGACCGCCAGCAGGCCACCGCGTTCGGGGATGGCGTTGTTCTCGCAGACGAACAACACGGGAAGCGCAAGGACCGAGGCCATGTTGAAGGATTCGTAGACCAAGCCTTCCGGCATGGTGCCATCGCCAAAATGCACCACGCTGACGCGGTTGCCGCGCTTGGCCTTGAGGCCGAATGCCGCGCCGACCCCAAGGGCCAGCCCGCCGCCCAGTTGGGCGGAGGTGGTGAGAAAGCCATGGTCCTTGTCGGATATGTGCCAGGGACCGCCGCGTCCGCCATTGGTGCCGCCTTCCCGTCCCAGGACCTCGGCCAGAGCCTTGCCGGGATCGACGCCGCGGGCAAGCACGTAGCCGTGATTGCGGTGGGTGGTGTTGCAGATATCACCGCGCTTGGCCGCCAGTCCCACCGCGGCGGCGATGGCCTCGTGACCGATATAGAGATGCTGGCGCCCCATGTAGGAATGGCGCGGCCAGATCTCGATGTTCAATTCCTCGAAGCGGCGGATCAGCAGCATCCGCTTCAGCAGCCCAAGGCGCAGTTTGGCGCTTAATCGTACCGCCATGGCACCCTCCCCCCATCGTTCTTGTGGCTTTGGGACGACTCAGCCACGCCCAAAAGCCGGCGTCAAGGGCACCCGGGCGGCTCCTGCCGGGCCGGTTACTCGGCGGCCTGATTGACCCGGGAGTCCTCCGGCGATTCCACCCAAGGGTGGCCGTCCATGTCGGAATCGTTGTAGGCGATGACCGAGGCCAGGTGACGCGCGTAGTCTTCCCGGAGGAAGGAGCCGCTGATCCCGTCCATCAAGCGCCTGACGCCGTATTTCAGGCCGCTGACCCGCCCCGTGGGCCCCATGGAAAGCTGGGCCGTCTGGTTGAAGTTGTAGATGTGATTGAGGAACGGTGCCGTGCCCGGTTGTTTTTCCGAGAACTCGTAATGGCGGCCGAGATAGGGCGAATTGCGGTACTTCTCCGGGCCGCCCTCCCTGGCTTCCGGCAGCTTATCGCGCCACAGCGCGATGTCGCCCAGGATCGGCGCAAGAAACCCACACCGGCTCAGCTCCACCGAAAAACCGGTGCCGAGAATCAGGAAATCGGCGGCGACGGTGCCGCTTGCCGTGGCGATCTCGATCCCGTCCCCAGCCACCTTCGTGGACACCAGGGGCGAAGAGAAATGGATATGGAAATCGGGGTTCTGGTCCACCCGTTCCAGCGCGCGGAGGGTGGGGGGTGCCGGGTTGCGCTGGACCATCTGCATCATGTCCCAGCGTTCCTTGTCGGGCAGGTCGGCGAAAGTGTGCAGGAATCCCGCCCAGTCGGTCCAGCGGATCACGCTGACGCGGCAGAGCTTGGGCCGGCGCACCAGAAGATCGACCGATGCCACCCCGCGTTCCAGCAATTCGCCCGCATTGTCCAAGGCGGTGGCGCCGCCGCCCACCACCGCCACCCGCTTGCCGGCAAGGGCGTCGATGTCGATACGCTCATAGGCGTGCGCCCAGTGCTCTTTGGGCAGGCCGTCGACCTCGGGCGGGATGTTGGCACCGCCCATGGCAAGTGGCCCGGTGGCCAGCACCACCCGCCGTGCATAGAGGGTTTGATCCTCTCCCGCGTGGTCGATGGTGAGGCGGAAGAGCCCGCCATCGGGCTCCAGGGATTTCAGCCGGCTGGCGTTTTGCACTGGCAGCTTCAAGACCTTGCGCATCCACATCAGGTAGTCGACCCAGTCTTCGCAACTGATGCGCGGCATGGCCGCATAGGCGGCAAGCCCCTCGCGCGCCTCGAAGAAGGCGCGGAAGGTCA
>JAHEKA010000530.1 GCA_024638585.1 Rhodospirillales bacterium | reverse complement strand
CCGCCCGCCGCCGGTCAGCAGCAAGTTGCCCTGGCCCTTGGGGAAATAGCGCGGGCCGACGACCATGGGGAAGCGCATGCGGAATTCGCCGTCGCGCACCGGCACGGTCTTCTGGTAGGCGATCTCGATGGTGATGGTCTCATTGGGGCCGATATTGGCGACCGAGGACATAAACACGTTGGGCCGGTGCGATTCCACCAGGGCCGCGCGTTTGCCCTGCGTCTTGGCCTGTTCGTAGATCTTGCGGGCCTGGGCGCGTTCCTTGATGACGCCTTCGACAAAGCGCTTGCCGATGCGCATGCGCAGGGTATCCACCGCCGATTTGTCGGCCAGGGGAAAGACGTAGACACCCTCGATCCAGGCCTTGGCCGGATTGAGATAATGCTGGCGCACCCGGGTGCGGGCGACCGGGCCGGTGACGTCGATCTCGACCTCGGTCGCAAGAAGCGGCGCCGGTACGTAATGCCCCGGTGTCCGGGTCTTGATCATCAGGCCCCGGAAATCGGGACTGTTGGTTGTGATGGTTCCCGTGGGCGCCTTGGCGGCGGGAGGTGCCGGAGGCTGCGCCTGGGCCTGAGCCTGGGCCGAAGCCGGTGAGGGTTGGAAGGCGGCCAAGGGAATGGCCATGGAGAATAGTGCGAAGGCCCGCGTCAGCACGGGTGCCCTTCCTTGGGTCATGTTTCTGCTCCCCTGTCTCGAGCGTTAGCGAAGTCTCACTCTTCACAGGGGAATGGGGCAGGTCGGGGTCGGGAGTGCGGCGAAACCGGGGCGATACCGGGGTCATTCCATGATCGCGGCGTAACGCAGGTGAAACAAATCAGCGGATTCAACCTTGAGATCGGACTCCTTTACGGATCGTCGGGATCGCCCCAGGCGCGGTAACGCAGACGCTCGCCGATGTCGCAGCCGAGGCGATAGCCGGGCCCGACCGGCGGCTTGGCATTGGCGCGCAGAAATCGGGCGCGCGTCGCGGGATGGGAACGCGGCATCAGGCCCGCGATCTCCAGGATCAGCTTCTTCTTGATGGCGCGGGCGAAATCCTTGAAGTCGCGGGCGGGCACCTGAAACGCGCCGGTCCCGCCGATCACGCAGCCCACGTAATATTTGTCGAGGTCCGGCAGATAGTAGCGGCTGCGCAGCCCCGGACCGGGGTCGTTCGTGATGGGCAGCCCGTTGATGACGATGCCTTTGGCGACCGCCGCGTCGCGGACCGAGGTGACCAGGTTGCCGTGGTTGTTGGGGCCGTCGCCGGAGACGTCGATGACCCGACGCGTGCCTTGGTAAGCATTGTTCTCGATCAATTCGACGCCGTGTTCGACGGCATCGGCGATCGACGTCCGCCGCCCGTAGGTGAGCGGCGCCTTGAGCAACAATTCGGCGAAGGCGGCGGCGCTGGCATGATCACGGATCACGCGCCAGTTCGCGACCACCTTGTTGAAGGGCCTGGACGAATAATCGATATAGGTGACGGCGATGCGCCCCAATGCTCCTGAGTTGATGGCGCCGATCACGCCGGGGTCCAGGAACGCCGCGGCGACCCCTTCGCGTTGCAGACGTGCCTCGTCTTCGTCGATGGAACGGGAGACGTCGGTGGCGATGACCAGCTCCAGATCGACCCGCTCCGCCGCCCGGGCGGCGGAGATGTCGGCCAGGGCCGTGATCAGAAAAACAAGGCAAATCAAACACTTCATATGGACGCTGGCCTTCGGTTAAGCAAATTTTTCACCCCGGCACACTAACCTTTAAAACTTGGGCCCGACAATGGCGACGTGGGAATCGCCGCCGCCGCCCCTATCCAACGGGCCGGCTTGGGGGTTTAATATCCGATGGTAGCTGAAGTCAGGGGTTAGTGATGCCTTTGAAAGGCGTATTTGTCCTAGTTTTTTTAGGCGTGGTTCTGTGTGCGGTGCCTGGAAAAGCCCAGGAAAGCGTGGTGAAGTCCCATGCCGCGGAGGGCGCCAAGGCCTTCCGACGCGGGGATTATGCCTCGGCGGAAAAGGCATTCAGCGCCGCCGTCAAGGAAGCCGAAAGGATCGGGCCGGAAAGCACGCTGCTCGCCACCAACCTCAACAACCTCGGTGCTCTCTATAAGATTCAGGGCAAGCTCTCACAAGCGGTCCCCGTGTTCCAACGAGCCATCGCCATTCGCGAGAAGGCGCTCGGGGCCGATCATCCCCAGGTCGCCAACAGCCTCAACAACCTGGCGGTGGTCTACAAGACGCAAGGCAATCTCTAGGCCGCGGTGCCGCTCTATGAACGGGCGTTGGCCATCCAGGAAAAGGCGCTCGGTGCGGATCATCCCGGCGTCGCGACCCGACTCAACAATCTGGCGACGATCTACCTGATCCTTGGTCGTTACGACAAGGCGGAGCCGATGTTCCTGCGCTCCCTTGCGATCTATGAAAAGAAGCTGGGGCCGAATCACACGGGGGTCGCTGGGAAT
>JAHEKA010000061.1 GCA_024638585.1 Rhodospirillales bacterium | reverse complement strand
CCGGCGGGGCGCAGGAGGGTCCTGCCCGACGGTACCTCGCGCCAGGACTCATGGGCTTTGACGACCCAGGCAACGGGCAGCCCGTCGGCCGGGGGCGGGGCCGAACCCCACCACCATGCCCCGCCCGTGAGGAAAGCGAGGGCCAGGCAGGCGGCGAGAGCGAGCGCGCGGCGCGCCCGCTTCCTCGACCGCGCGCGCTCGGTCACCGTCAAGCTCAGGTCGGGCACGTCGATCGAGTCTTCGAGGGCGGATTTCAGACGGCTCAGGTTGGCGAGTTCCTGCGCCGCGCGCGGATCCTTGGCCGCCCGGTCGAGAACCTCATTGCGCCCGTCGCGGTCGAGTTCACCGTCGACGAAGGCATTGGCCTGTTCAAACGCGTCTTTCCTATCCATACGCCACTCTCCGCACCATTACCGCGACCAATTCTTGGCACGCCCACGCCGGGGCGCCAAGGGTTCCACGTTGCTCGTCCCCACCAGGTCAAGGAGCCGGGCCCGGGCCCGGCTGATCCGGCTCATCACGGTCCCTTCGGGCACCTCGAGGACCTTGGCGGCTTCCGCGTAACTCAGGCCCACCATATCAATCAGGCTGATGATCTCCTGGTCGCGGGGACCAAGCCGGCTCAGGGCCTGTTTCACGTTCAGCACATTGATCAAACGTTCATCCCCCCGCCAATATTCCATCAATGGGGCATCATCCATTTGCGCGTCCGGTTCGTCGTCGAACAGGGCCTGGGTCAGGCGATGGCGGCGCAGGTGATCACGGAAGGCGTTGCGCAAGATCACGAACAACCAGGCGCGATAGGCGGAATCGTCATCCGGGGTCTTTTTCGCGCTGAGGGCCTTTACGGCGCAACGCTGCACCAGATCCCGCGCGAGATCCTCCTCCCGCGCAAGGCTGAAGGCATAGCGGTAAAGGCGGCCGAGATAAGGCTCAATCCGGTGCATCGGCTGCGGCCCCGACCTATCAGTCGTCGCGTTCACGCCGGCGCCGGGGGCGATCTCTCCTACGACCGCGCCACTGGCTGGGGCGTGTGAACTCACCGGACCAGGCACCGGCCTGGCGGCGCCGGGCCATCCGTTCATGGATTGAATAGGGCCCGCCCGGACCGCCGGTGGCGACCGCCCAACCGGATAACACCATGGCGGCGCCGAGGTCTTCGGAACCCCGCCAGCAGGTGGCGAGTGTGGCGTGGCGCCCGCCACCCAGTCTCACGCAGGCGATTCTTTCCCCATTGACCAGTCGCTGCATCGCCGCGCTGGCGCGGCGTCCGCAGCGGTAGCGCCGCCCCCTGTTGTTGCGGCAGCGCTGGCGCGGCTGGAAGGCATCGATGCCCTGAATCCGGATCCTCCGGCCACGGATCTCAATGGTGTCGCCGTCAACCGCCGTGGCCCGCCCGATGATGTGGCTGCGATTGCGCGGCCAATGCCGGCGGTAGTCCTGGGCGACCTGAACCGGGGCCCTTGCGCCGGCCACGGCCGGGGTTCCCCCAGCCGCTTCGGCCGCCGCCCTGTCTCCCGTCGCGAGCCGGTCCTGTGCCGTCGCGGTACCGCCTAGGGCGATGATCAAGAACCCGCCCAAGACCAGACATGCGGATTTTAGGGATGCTTTCGCGCCCATGTGAAACCTCGCTGGTGCCATTGTTCTTAACCTCACACTTTAACAGCCGGTTCCGCCCAGGCCAACCTCAGGGGCCGTGGCCATTGGCGGCATAGATCTCCATCAGGCGCTCGACGGTGATACCTTCGCGCTGGTCCCGGGAGAGCGGGTGGTCTCGATCGTCTAGTTCCAGAAAGGGGCGCTGTCCGTGGTCTTGGGGATGGACCCGGCAGGGCAGATTTAGGGCATCTGGATAGGGCTTCAGCCCATTGGAGAGCCAACCGAACCAAGGCCCGAGCCCGTCGCTTGCCGGGTGCTCCCAATGGGCGCGGTAGAGCGCGAAGTTGTCTTTTGACAGGGTCGACCAGGCCCCGAAGCCAAAAAAGTCGTCGAGACCCCGGACGGGAATGGGCAGGACACACCGCACGAAGAAATGCTCGTCGTTCCAGATGCAGAGATCGTCGGATTTAAGAAACTCTGTCTCCCGTTCTTCCGCGCTTGACGAGTCGTATGCGTCCGGCCCATCGGCCCCCAGATCCATAAGCCCGGTATGGGTTTCGCCGCAGGTTTGGCAAACGAATTCGAAATCCGAAAGGTCGCGGCGCGGCTCCGCAATTGCCCGGGCCCGGCTCATGATTCGGCTAATGAAATCCATCGCCCATGATAAGCGCCGGAAGCGCAAGGCTCCAAGGATCTCGGTGTACGGCGGCTTTCCCAGGCTTCGCCCGCGGTGCTAGTCTGGCGCGGGGGACATAAGAACAAACCACCTTGATGGGGAGACGACGCATGACCGATACGGTTGGATTGATCGGCACCGGGGCCATGGGAAGCGCGCTTCTGAAGCGCATCAACCTGGCGGGGGGGACCGCCCAGGCTTATGACATCAACGCCGATGCGCTGGCCGCGGCAGTCAAAGACGGCGCCAAGGGCGCGGGGTCGCCGGCAGAGGCCGTGGCGGGGGTCGAGATCGTCCACGTTTTCGTCCGCACCGATGATGAGGTCATCGATGTCATGACGCGGTCCGATGGGGTGCTGGCGGGTGCCGAGGAGGGCGCCCTGGTGTTGCTGCATTCGACCATCATGCCGGCGACCACGAAACGGATCGCCGCCCAGGCGGCGGAACGCGGGGTCACGGCGATCGATGCGCCGGTGACGGCGGTTCCCCGGGTGGTCGCCGCCGGCGATGCGGTGTTCTTGCTGGGCGGCGATGATGCGTCGGTGGCCCGGGCCAAAGCGGCGCTTGAGCCGCTCGGCAAGGGGGTCTGGCATTTCGGGCCGATCGGGTCGGGCAACGTCGCCAAGATCGCCAAGAACTTCATCAACGGCGCCGAGCGGGTGGTGCTGGCGGAGACGCTGAACATGGTCGAGGCCGGCGGCGTGGATCTTGCCACCTTCCTGGAGATGGCGGTGGCCGAGGACGGGGGCTCGACGCTGTCGCGCTGGGAGCGCGCCTTCGATCTGGTCGGCAACCATGCCAAGCCGCGTCCGGCGTCCAACCTGATGAACAAGGATGTGGGCCTGGCGGCGAGGCTGGCGGAGGTCGAGGGGGTCGCGTCTCCGCTGGCCCATATCGCCGCCGACACGGCGGCGGTCTGGGTCGCCGGCTGGGAGGCTGAGAAGTCCCGCTAGAACGGCACGCCTCAAAGGAGGGCTGATCAATGCGCAACAAACTGTGCCTGTCGAGTGTAGAAGTCCAGGCCATCGTCGCCGCCTGCAAGGCAAAGGCGGAGGAATTGGGCCAACAGGGCACCATCGCCGTCGTCGATGAAGACGGCGATTTGCTCTACCTGGAACGGCCGGACAACCAGGGCCCACACACGGTCCTGATGGCGACCGGCAAGGCCCGGACGGCGGCGGTCCGGGCCAGGCCTACCGCGGCCTTGGAGGAAAGGGTCAAGGAGCGCCCCGGCTACATCACCTATCCGGAGGGACTGGCGGTGCGCGGCGGCGTCCCGGTGTTCTACGAGGGGACCTGCGTCGGCGGTGTCGCGGTCTCAGGGATCAGCAACGATGACGAGGTGGTCGCCCTGGCCGGGGCCGACGCGGTGGGGTGAGCCCGCCCAGCGCGCCGGTTCAGGGGCTCGCCCCGCCGCTCAGGCGAGCCTCATCAGCGCGGCGATGTTGGTCCGGGTCAGGCGTTCGCGCTGGGCGGCGCTCAGGTCCGTGCGCGTTGCCGCCTCTTCGGCGCAGCCCGGGAAGCCGCAATCCCAGTGGGGATAGTCGGACGACATCATCAGCCGGTCCTCGCCGATTTCTTCGAAGGCTTCGGGCAGGCATTTCTCATTGGACTCGACCGTCAGCCAGCAGTTGCGCCGGACGTAGTCCGACGGCTTGAGGGTCAGCTGCGGCGCGTAATCCTGATTGAGGTAACCGTGACCCATGTCCATGCGGTCCATCCAATAGAGCATCCACGCGGCCGAGCATTCGAAGAAGGTCACCTTCAGCTTGGGGAATTTCTCGAACACGCCGCCGATGACGAAGGACACCAATGTGTCCGCCGCCATGGTGGGCCGCGCCAGCGCGTGCATCTGCCAGAAGTTCTTGTGACGGTTGGCAAGCGGCCCGCGTGAGGCGGGATGGACGAAGAGCGGGACTTCGAGCTCCTCGGCGGTGGCGTAGAAATCGTCGAAGGCGGGATCGTCGGCGCACCGGGTGAGGGAGAACCCGGTGATATGCGCCGCCCGGATGCCGAGCTCGGTCACCGCCCGGCGCAATTCGCCGGCCATGCCTTCCGGATGACCACCCGGCATCACCGCGGTGGCGTAGAGCTGATCCTCGTATCCCTTGACGAAATCCGCGATCCAATTGTTGTAGGCCTCACACAGGGCCAGGCCCAGCGGTCCTTCGTTCAGGGTTGGAATGGCCGAGCCGGTGCAGAACAGGACCTGCTTTTCGACGCCTGCGCCGGCGAGGTCGTTGATCCGTTTCTCCCGGTCGTGGCCGCCCGGCTGCATCTCGGCGATGCGCCCGCCCTGGCGGTCGGGCCCATAGAGTTGGCGATGGCCGCCGAACTTCTCGACCTCCTTGCCCCAGGGCTCCAGGTCATGGGCGAACGCAACCTCATGGTAGGCGCCGTCCTTGATCCGCTTGGGGGTGTGTTTCGCGAATTCGCCGGAGAGGTTGTAGACCTGGTCGAGAAAATAGCCTTCTCGCACATGGGTATCCGCGTCGAACATTGCCGTCATCCAGATTGTCCTCCCGCCGGATTTGGGTGATTCCTTCTCATCGATTAGACGCGAATTATAGACGATTCCCCGCCGTTAGTGTTGGACACGCATCGGCCGCTGGGTTGACGATAACCGTGCCCGGAGAAGGGATTATTCCGATTCTCGTCAGGGGCTCGGACATGAACCGCAAAGTGAGCCTTCTCATCATCGCCGCCGGGGTGTTCCTGCTCTGGTTCCTCGGCATGACCGAGGACGGCCAGGCCATGGGGCGGGAGTTGATCATCTGGCTCCGTGCCGTCGGCGGCATGAAGTAGGACCGGACGCAGGCGCCCGGTGATGGTCTAGATCCGCGCCAGGATCTGGATGCGGTGGCCGTCGGGGTCATGGAAGTAGATGCAGCGGGGGTCGTTGGGCCGGGTTTGAACGTCGATGCCGTGATCTTTCAGGCGGGCGATGGTTTCCTCGAAAGATTGACGCACCGTGAAGGCGACATGGTCCATTTCCCTTCCCTTCGACGGCAGGCCGGCATCGGCGCAGAATAGCGCCAGGGCCTGTTCGCCGCATCTCAGGAACAGGGAGGTGCCCGATTCGTATGAGATCGCCATTCCCAGGACGCCGGCGTAGAAATCCTTGGCAACGCCGATGTCCCGACATTTCAGGACGACATGGTCGAGCCCCAAGGGATCGAGCGGCTTGGGCATGATGGTTCTCCTCTGTTTGCGGTCCGCGCCAGGGGGCCTATTCTACCAGCGCAGGGGGGAGCGCAAGATGTGCCTGCACGGGGGAGAGAGGCATGGATACCTACGAACCGGTGATTGATAACCCGTATCCCGCGCCGGGCTGGAGCGAGATCGAGCGCGTGGAATATATCGATCCCCTGATCCTGCGCCGTGAGCCCAAGGCGGTCCAGGCGACCAGGCGTGAGCGCGTCGATGCCGATTACATCGTCGCCGCGCCTTATACCCTGGCCTATTGGCTGGACGGCCAGCGGCGCGAGGTGACCGTCCCCAGTGGCATGCTGACGGATCTCTCGTCCAGTCCCGCCTTTGCGGCCCTGTTGGGCATCCGCCGCGTGGGGCGCCATCTGGAGGCGTCCATCGTCCACGATTTTCTCTATCTCGCCTGGCAGTACGTGACCGACGGAACCCCGCGCGAGCCGCGGGACGAGGACCGGCGATTCTCCGACGAGTTGATGCGGGTGGCGATGGAACATGCCGGCGTCGGCCGGGTCCGAAGGAACCTGATTTACGGCGCGGTCCGCGCCTTTGGTCCCGGACCGTTCAAAGGAGAAAACCCCGACAATTTCGTGGTCCTGCCGGACGATTGACGGGCAGGCCGCGACGCCTAGGGCTTGCGCACCCAGATCTTGGAGGGATCCAGCAGGCGCGAACCGCCGATCTTTGTGCCCCGGGCATCTAGGATCACGACCCGCGCCTTGTAACGCTGGTTCTCGGGGTGCAACTCCGCCCAGTTTTTCCACAGTGCCTCGGCGGCTTGTTGGCGCGCCTTACCGTCAAGGGCATCCCAGCCGGGGCCCGCGGTCAGCAGAATTTCTAAATCGGAAAGCCCCTTTTCGACCCGGCTGATCAGGCGCCCGGGGGGCAGCGTCTTCAGCGTTTGGGCGAACTTGGCGCGGTTGAAATCGGCCGGGGCCTCCAACGTCGCCCGGTCCGCCTGGGGCGGCACGTAACCGCTGCCTCCGCTGGTGCCGCCGCCACCGGAGACGAGATAGGCCAGCCCGGCCAACACTGCCAGGGCGATCACGCCGGTTTTCCATCCTACCGTTCTGGTCATTGCCTGCTCATGCTTTGACGGGCGATGATACCTTGGAACCCGGTGTGGGAGCCAGCATCCCGGCACGCTATGTGAATGACGGAGGTCCCAATGGCAGAATTGAGCGCAGCGGAAATCATCGGCAGGATCATCGGCCCGCTTTATGTCGTGGTGGGGCTGGGCATGTTGGTCAACCCTGCCGCCTACAAGCGCATGGGTGAGGCGTTCATCGATCAACCCGCGCTGACCTATCTGGGCGGGGCGATGGCGCTGGCCATGGGTCTGCTGGTGCTGGCGGTCCACTACGATTGGTCGGGTCTGTTCCCGGGCGCGATCACACTTCTGGCGTGGATCGCCGTGTTCAAGGGGGCCACCCTCTTGCTGGCGCCCCAATTGGTGATGAAGATTTCCGCACCGCTGATGACCTCGATCACTGGCCTACGCGCCAGCGGCATCTTCGCCCTGGCCCTCGGCGCCTATCTTGCCGGCAAGGGTTTCCGGCTCATGTGAGCCGCGCTGCCTATTCGCGAATTCCGCGGCCAATTGACCTAATCCTATGAAAAATAGAAATAAATCCCATCGCCTCAAATCGGCCGTGTTGTCGCGACAGAATTTTCCCGGTGCCCCCGTGTAAGGAGACAAGCGCAACCACGCAGCGCGCGGCCGCGGAGAGGTCCCCGCACTGCCCCACGGAGGAGAGTACATATGGCGAAGTTTCGTTTCCCGATTGCAAGCCTGACCGCGGTTGCCGCGGTGGCGTTGATGCTGAGCACGGTTTCCGCCGGCGCCCAGGATCGCCGCGGCCCGCCTGCGGGCATGGGCCCCGGCAGCGGTCCCCACGGGCCGGGCATGATGACGCAAGGCGCCGGACCCGGCGGAAATGCTGCCGCCCCCAACCGCGAATCCCGCCGCCAAGGCCGCTACGAGCGGCGCCGGGAGCGCCGCCTGAACCGGCGCATCGAACTGTTGGATACCAACAAGGACGGCAAGGTCAGCCTGGCCGAGATCCACGGTGAGCAGAAGCGCCTGATGGGTGCCGCCGACGTCAATGGCGACGGCCAACTCTCGGTTGAGGAATTTCGGCGCCGTGGGCGTTGGTTCATTCGCCTGCGCACGATTTCATTCTTCGATATGCTGGACACCAATGGCGATGGCCAGATTTCGGAGAAGGAAATGACCGATCCCTCGGCGCGGTGGTTCACGCGCTATGACGAAAACAAGGACAAGGCACTGGATCGTGACGAGTTCTCGAAATCCGGTTGGCGCGGCCGCCATCGCGGCGGACACCGTGGCCGCCGGGGCGGCCGCCGCTAGGGCCGCTTTGTCGCCCCCCGAAGCCGATTCTGCTGCTGCCGGCGATGACTTTCTCATCGCCGCGGCGGCGGATGGCGACGGGACGGCGTGGACCGCCCTGGTCGACCGCTATCTCGGTCAGATCACGGGGCATGCCTGGTACATGCTGGGCGACCCCCGCGAAGCCGAGGACGTCGCCCAGGAGGCGTTCCTGCGCCTGTTCGCCAAGGCCCCGGCGTGGGAGCCCGACGGCGCCCAGCTCAAGACCTGGTTGTACCGGGTTGTGGTCAACCTGTGCATCGACCGCAAGCGCAAGGTGCTGCCGGTGCCGATGGCGGAACTGCCGGAACACCCCGACGGCGGGGCCGAGGCCCAGGACCGCAGGATCGACATCAAGCGATCGGTGCGTGCGGCGCTTGATGCCTTGCCTCCGCGCCAACGCTCGGCCCTGGTCCTGACCTATTACGAGGGCTTTACCAACCGGGAAGCGGGCAAAATGCTTGGCGTCAGTGCCGAGGCGGTGGAATCGCTGCTTGCCCGCGGACGGCGGGCGCTGAAGGACGTGTTGCGGCCCGTGCATCACGAATTGATGGGTGAAAGGAAATGAACGACGACATCTCTCCTGACAAGGACCCCAGGATGACCGATGCGCAGTTGGACGGTCTTCTCGACGCGCTCAAGGCGCCGCCGGCGCCGTCGGATCTGTTGCGTGCGCGTCTGGCGAATGCCGCGGTCAAAGGCCCACAGGCCGGCCCGCCGCGAGCGGCCGACGGCAATCGGTTTTCAGGTCGCCAGGCGTTTTACGGGCGGATTGCGGCGGCGCTGTGTCTGGCCGCCCTGGTGGGCATGGCGGCGTGGCTGCCCGCGCCCGGGACATCCCGCGACGGGGCCGGGACGCGCCTGGCCGGTGCGCCGCTTGCGCCCGCGTCCCGGGCACCGGAGGCGTGGGACAGCGCCACCGCCCAATCGGGGACGGACATCCCCGATACGGGACCGGCCTTGGCCCTGGTGGGCGGCGATGGGGCGGTCATTTCCGGTGTCGGTCTGGTCCAGGCCTCCTGGTCGGGCGCTACTGTCGCCCAAGCCGACGAAGGCAGCGATCTCGACGAGATCTCCCTCGACTGAGCCGCCGACGACCAAGGGCGCACCGCCTGTGCGCCCTTGTGCGTATTTGGTTGCGAGAACCTGTTGGTCCCCGGCGCCCCAGGCCCGGGTCCTTTGTTGAATCCGGGACCTAGAGCGCGGTCTCTTGCTGACGCGCTTCCGTGAAGTAGTCCTTGTTGGACATCTGTCCCTTGCCGGCGATCACGATCTGGTCGCCCGGCTTCTTGACCTGATAGAGCAGGCAGACGCCATCGGTCTCGTTATGGAGCTGATAAAACTGATTCCCCGGGATCAGCGCGCATTCGCCTTCCGCAAGATGAAACTCCTCCGGTTCGGCGTTCTCGTCGCTCTTGGTGCGCAGCGTCAGGGTGCCCTTCATCACCAGGAAGGATTGGGACGTGCCCTTGTGGTAATGGAATTCGTTTCGTGCACCGGGCTGATAGACGTTGCACGCGATGATCAGGTCTTCCTGGGCGGAGAGCAGCTTGCGCTGGCGCGGCCGGTCGGGGCTGCCGTCTTCCAAGGCGTCGAATACGCGGCTGATCAGGGCCATGGTTTTCCTCCTATGCATTTCCGTCTCGATGAATGCCGTTCGGCACTTTCTTGGCGATCCCAAGGGATCGCGTATTCGCCGGGAGATTAGCGCCGGGCGAGGCCTG
>JAHEKA010000529.1 GCA_024638585.1 Rhodospirillales bacterium | reverse complement strand
TTCGCCCTGTCGGAGGAGATGGAACTGATTTACGCGCGGTCGCTCGGCCAATAGGCGAGGCCGATTGACGGGGCAAGCCACGATGAAGAACCGAGGTTTTTGGGCGGGTGCATCTGTATTGGTCTCGCTCGCCCTGGGGGCGGTCGTCTTGTCGTTCCTGTTAGACCGCCCCCACCCCTCGGATAAACGCACCCCCATTAAAACACCCGATCACCGGCTCCCGGCGAAAAGCAAGACAGCTGCCCCGCCGAAACCCACGGCGCCCGGCGTCCGGGCCCTGAGATTGCCGCCCCCGCCCGCGCCGCCGCGGGCGAAGGTTGTGAAGGCATCGGTCTCGCCAGTGCCGCCGCCCGCCCCGCCAGAGGTGCGTCCACGCCCCAAGACCCGGCCCAAGCTCAAAACCAAGGTCAACCCCGCGCCTAAACCCATGCCGAGGCCCGCGCCGGTGAAGGCCGCGAAGCCGCGCCCCCGGGTGGCGGCGCCTGTCCGTGCGAAAACGCCCGTCAAGCCCCCTCCGCCTCTGGCAAAAAGCACAGAACCGCCGCCCGCGCCGCCGCCTCTGATCGCCCGCAGGCGAGAGGTGGCCAAGCCCCCGGTGCCCCTGCGCCGGATCCTGCCGGCGTCCAAACCGCGCGCCAAACCCCAGGCCCGTGCCGCCGCGCGTCCCCGGCCCGCGCCGTCGCCGCCCAAGACGGAACGGCCGAAGATGCCGGCGTCGAAGACACCCGTGGTTCCGACCCGCGCCACGCGGCGCGAGGGCCGGACGCTGTTGCGACTGCTGGAATACGGCAAAGGCCCCAGCATCGAGATCGCCTGGCCGGAGGCGGCGGGGTCCCGCGACCGGCTTTATCGCCAATTCCGCACCTGCTTCGGCATGCGCAACGCGGTGATGACGGCGGCGGGGAAGTTGTTCGGCGAATCCGGGCCGCCGGGCGCGCCATGGAATCTCAACCTGGACCGGTACAGTGGATTCGTGCGTCATCCGGCGGGAAGCGAAATCCCGGCGGAACGCGACCGGGAGCGGGCGATTGCCGCGCGCCATGGGGTCGAAGGCCGATTGGTCCGCGTCTTCCCGCGCAACGTGGACGCGGCGCTCCTCGGCGGCCTCAATCAGGTGGTGGGCGGCGCCTATGGTGATGCGCGCAGCATCACGGCGCGCTATCGCCGCCGCCAAGGGCGTTTGGTGCTGGATGCCATCCGGGTCAATGGGCGCGCATTGACGGGTGCGGTGGATGTGGGTGCGGCGGCGCGCCGGGGCTGCGTGCTTTGAGGTCCAGGCGGGTTGGGATCAGTCCGCGTCCTGCCGCCGCTGTTGCCGGTCTTGCCGCAGCTTCTCCTCCCTGACTGCCTTGCGGCGCAGGCGCCTCGGCAATTCGCGGCCGGATGTGGGGCGCCACGGCCGGTTGATGTCGCCCCGGGTTTCCCAGAGGCCCCTGCGGACCCGATAGAATCGTCCTCGGTAATAGTAGCTGTCCCGTCCCTGGACACGGTAGGCATTGATCTCCGAATCATAGATCAGGCTCACGCCTTTGGCGTACCGATGCCGGTACCCGTGGTCCGCCGCGTGAGGGGGGCGATTGTATCGGTAAACGCCCCGGCCGAAGGGCTCCTCACGCCGCTCACGCTGGCAGGCGGCAAGGCCGAACCCGGCGAAGAAGACCAAGCCCTTGGTGATGAATCCTCTGCGGTCCATGCCGCCCTCCTCACTCGCGTTGGCAATGAACGTAGAGTATAGCCGTTTGTTCCCGCCACCCTCAACGGCGGTGGCGGAGCGCGGCCTCTGGTTCCCTAAAGGAGGCTCGGTGCGTGGCGAAGCGGGCCGGGTTCGGAGTTACCACTCGATCCGTTCGATCCCGTCGAACTGGACCTCGCTGCCGTCCGACAGGATGATGACGCCCGACGCATCCTCGGTCAGGACCATGAAGTCGTCGCCGGTGCTCGCGATGTCTTCGGCATCGATCGTGAGGGTCCAATCGCCGCCGCCCGGACCCGTGGTCATTCCGTCCAGCTGAATGATGTCCGTCCAATCGCCGCCGGTGCCGCCATCAACCTGGTCGGCGCCGTCGCCAAAGCCGAACACGAAGCTGTCGCTTCCATCGCCACCGGAAAGGTGGTCATTGCCGGCGTTCCCATAGAGGGTGTCATCGCCGTCGCCGCCGTCGAGCGTGTCGTTGCCACTGCCGCCGAGGATGGTGTCGTTTCCGGCCGAACCGGTGATGGTGTCATGGCCGCCGGCGCCGTCGATGGCCTCGATGCCGTCCAGGGTGGTGTTGGTGAAGTCGAGGTTCTGGCTGGAATAGGTGCCGGTGATGGTGACGCCGGAATGGCCGTCGGCGGAGATGGTCTCCACCCCGCCCGCGTAGTCGCGGTCGAGGCCGATGGCGACATTGTCCTCGGTGGCGATCACGGTGTCGTTGCCGGCGCCGCCGGTGAACTCATCGTAATCGTCGCCAAG
>JAHEKA010000528.1 GCA_024638585.1 Rhodospirillales bacterium | reverse complement strand
AGGTCAATGGGGTTTCGTTGCATTACGAGATGGCGGGCCCGGACGGCGCGCCCTGGGTGACGTTGTCTCACTCCATCGCCGCGAATATGGGCTTTTGGGACGATCAATTCGCGGCCCTGGCCGCCGACTATCAGGTGCTGCGCTACGACACCAGGGGGCACGGGCAGAGCGGCGTCGGCAAAGCCGATTTCAGCCTGGAGCTGCTGGCCCGGGACGTGGTCGCGCTGTGGGACGCCCTCGGTATCGAAAAAAGCCATTTCATCGGCCTGTCGCTGGGCGGCATGACCGGGGTCGTCCTCGGTCTTGAACATGCCGAGAGGTTGGACAAGCTGGTGATCGCCAACGCACGGCTCGAGGCCGATGCCACGTTTTCAGAGCTTTGGGAGCAGCGCATCGCCCTGGCCGAGGGCGAGGGCATGGGACCGATTGCCGAGGGAACCATCCCGCGCTGGTTCACGGAAGGGTTCATCGCCGCCAATCCCGGCGTGATCGACCAGGTGCGGGGGATCATTGCGGCGACGGACCCGGCGGGCTTCGTGGGCGCCGGACGCGCCATCCGGGCAATCGATCTTCATCGCAGGCTGTCGGAACTGAGAACGCCCACCTTATTTATCGCCGGGGCGGAGGACGGCGCTTGTCCCGCCGAAGGCATCAAGGCCGATCAATCAGGTGTCGCCGGTTCAGCCTATCTGGAGTTGTCGCCGGCGGCGCATATCTCCAACCTGGAACAACCCGCGGGCTTCACCCGGGCGGTGGCGGAATTTCTTGCCGCTTGACCCCGACAGCCGCGATTTTTCAGCGCCATCGCGGTTGCCTAACCGGGCTCTCATCCGCTAACACTTTCCCGTCACTCGCGTTTCTCCGGACCGAAGAGGGGGGCCCAAGCCCATGGCCGTGATCTGCAGCCTAAAGGAGGCTGTCGCCGAACATGTTCACGATGGTGACGCCATCGCGCTCGAGGGATTTACCCATCTCATTCCTCATGCGGCGGGGCACGAGGTGATCCGCCAGGGCCGGCGCGACCTCACCCTGATCCGGATGACGCCGGACCTGATTTTTGATCAATTGATCGGCATGGGCGCGGCCCGGAAACTGATCTTTGCCTGGGGCGGCAATCCCGGGGTGGGCTCGCTCTACCGCCTGCGCGATGCGGTGGAGCAGGGCTGGCCCCATCCGCTTGCGCTGGAGGAACACAGCCATGCCGGCATGGCCAATGCCTATGTCGCCGGCGCTTCGAACCTGCCCTTCGCCTTGCTGCGCGGATACAAGGCGACCGACCTGGTCAAGTTCAACGACCGCATCAAATCCGTCACCTGCCCGTTCACCGGTGAGGAACTGGCGGCGATTCCTGCGCTGCGGCCCGATGTCGGGGTGATCCACGCCCAGCGGGCGGACAAGGCCGGCAATGTCCTGGTCCACGGCATCGTCGGGCTGCAAAAGGAGGTGGTGCTGGGCGCCCAGCGCGCCATCGTGACGGTGGAGGAGATCACCGAAACCCTTGATCCTCCGGCCAATTCCTATGTCCTGCCCCATTGGGCGGTGGACGCGGTCTGCGTCGAGCCGGGCGGGGCCTATCCGTCCTATGCGCTCGGCTATTACGAGCGCGACAACCGCTTCTATATCGCCTGGGATGCGGTTTCCAAGGACCGTGACGGGTTCCGCGCCTGGATGGAGCGCCACGTGCTGGGGACCACCGATTTTCAGGAATTCCGCGCCTCAATCGAGGCTGCGGCCGAGGAGACCAAAGCATGAGCGGCCCCGAATTCACCACCAACGAAATGATGACGGTGGCCGCCGCCCGCATGCTGGGCAACGGCACGGTGTGTTTCGTCGGCATCGGCTTGCCGTCCCAGGCGGCCAACCTGGCGCGGCTGACCCATGCGCCGGAG
The DNA here is from genome assembly GCA_024638585.1 of Rhodospirillales bacterium. Lineage (GTDB taxonomy): Bacteria > Pseudomonadota > Alphaproteobacteria > SMXQ01 > SMXQ01 > SMXQ01. The sequence goes on along the minus strand of JAHEKA010000528.1, from coordinate 567 downwards.
GTGGTCCTGATCTATGAATCCGGGCCCATCGGTACCAAGCCGGACGTCCTGCCGCTGTCCATCGGCGACGGGGTGCTGGCGGAAAGTGCCGACACCGTTGTGCCGACCCATGAAATCTTCCGCTACTGGCTGCAGGGCGGGTATATCGATGTGGGCTTCCTCGGCGCCGCCCAGATCGACCGCTATGGCAACATCAACACCACCGTGATCGGCGATTACGAGAACCCCAAGGTGCGCCTGCCCGGTGCCGGCGGCGCACCGGAGATCGCCGATCATTCCGGCGAGATCTTCGTGGTCATGCGCCAGGGGTTGCGGAGCTTCGTCGAAGAGCTCGATTTCCTGACCACCGGCGGCTACCTGACCGGCGGCGATGCCCGGGAGGAGCGTGGCATCCGCGGCAAGGGACCGACCCGGGTGATCACCGATCTTTGCATCCTGGAGCCCGAGGCCGGCAGCCGCGAACTGGTGGTCACGCATATCCACCCGGGCGTCACCCAGGACCAGATCCGGGAGGCAACCGGCTGGGATATCCGCTTCGCCAATGATGTGCGCGAGACCGAGGCGCCC
>JAHEKA010000527.1 GCA_024638585.1 Rhodospirillales bacterium | reverse complement strand
GACCGGAAAAGCCGCTGTCGGTGAATTGCTTGTCGGTCTCGCGTTCCAGGGCGAAGGTCAGCGTGTGCTTGGCAGCGGCGACGGCCGGCGTCTCGAACAGAAGGTTGGTCTGGTAATCGGTTTTCTTCTTGGTGCCGTGGGAAGAAAACGTGTTGGCACCCCCACCGTCGAAAAACTCGGTTTCGTCCTTGGCGTAAGCGGTGCGCAGAATGTGTTCCCAGGCGCCGTCGGCAAGGGTCAGCTTGGCCCTGGCCAGGCCGTAGGTCTGCAGCGTTTCCGAGGTACTGTCGCCGTCGATGATATTCACGACCGCGGCCGAGGCGTCGTTGTCCAACTCGCTATCAACCCTCATGCCGACGATCTCGATCTCGAAATTGCGGGTCGGCTTGATGCCCGCCTTGAGCCGGCCTGTCAGGTTTTCATAGCCATCCTTTTCAGGGTTGCCCGCGCGCGAATCGGCGATGGAGACGCCCGACGTGTCGTATCCGCCGAGCGTCCCGCTCGCATAGAGCCGGTCTGCCCCGTAACCGAAATGGGCAAGTCCGTCGCGTGTGTCGAAACTGCCGCCTTCGCCCCGGGCCATCAGGCTCCAGCCCTTTCCCGGTCGCCTGGTCACGATATTGATGACCCCGCCGATGGCGTCGGACCCCCAAAGCGCGCTCTGCGGCCCTCGCAGGACCTCGATCCGCGAAATGCCGGCGTTCAGCAGGTTCTGGAACTGGAACTCCGAGGCCGCGGCGGGGTTGTTGACCTCGATGCCGTCGATCAGAACCAGGGTCTGATTGCCCTCGGCGCCGCGCAAGCGCACCTGGGTCAGGGTTCCCATGGGGCCGGATCGGTTGACGGCAACCCCCGGGATATCGCGCAGGACGTCGGAGACGATGCGCACCTGCCGGTCCTCCAGCTGTGCGCCGGTGATGACGGTGACGGCGGAACCCGATTCCCGCGCGGCCACCGGCACGCGGCTCGCCGAAACGACGACCTCGGGGTGCAGACTGGGGGCATCGGCGGCCTGAATTGGCGGGCCCGCGACGGAGCAGACCGCGGCACCGATCACGGACAGCCGCGCTATGGTGCAGACAATTTTCGATCCCGTGTGACTCCAGAAAAACCATTGATTATCATACATTTAAAAACCCTTTCTCATGTATTTCATGATGCTGAGAAAGGGCGCAAGGCACCCATCGGCCCGCGCCCGGTTCGGCCAAAACCGTGACGCACGACCCCATCTCCGCCGGAGCGGTGGAGGTGGCGGGTGGAAAGCAAGAAATGCAGGCGTGGATTTCCCCACGACGGACTCCCCCAACGGCGACACGATTCACGTCACCGCAACGGGCGTCCGTCCCACCGACCAACCCCGGATGGTGGAAGGGTGACGCTGGCGGCGGCAGGTCTCCTGGCTCGCGGGTCTTCACTTGCGCCAGGCCTTCCCGGTTTCCCAGTGGCACGAAATAAGGCGCTCGTTCGCCGCGTACAGTTGCGGGGGCAGCCAAGGTTCGGCAGCGCTTGGGGCGCGGGCCTACCCTGTTCCCTCTTGCATCCCCAAAATCGGGGAACCGTCGCTGAAGAAATCTTATCCCAGCTTGGCCGTTGGAGGGAGTCCCAATCGCGGTTGTTCCGCAACCGTCGGGTTTTTGTTAGGCTGCGCCGATGGGACGGAGACTCCGACAAGCCATGGCTATGGCTCTGCTTGCGGTCGTCTGCTGGGCGGCAGGCGCGCGGGACGGTGCGGCGCAGGCGGTTCCCTATCCGCTCAAGGACTGCAAGGCGTTGGCCAAGGATCTCGAGGCCGCGGTTCCCATTGCGGCGCCGTTCAGCACCGAGATCCAATGGTTCCGTGAAGGCGACCTCGGCATCAAGGGCCATCAATGCCGCATTGCCGCCGAGGGGGCGACCTCGGCGAAGACCGGCGGGACGGCGGCATCCCAACTGGAGGACATCGTGAGTTCCATCTCCGGGGTGCTTGAGAAACACGGCTTCAAGAAGAACAAGATGGTCGACCGCTATACCCGCAAAGGCAAAGCGTATCGCGCCTTCGCCATGCGGAAGGAACGCATCACCTGTTGGACCAATGTGGAATTCCAATATCCCCCTGCCAAGGAAGGGGGGGCGAAAGAACCAGGCGGCAAACCGGCGCCAAACTGGATCCTTTCGGTCGAATGCTTCAAAGGCTAGCGGGAACCTGCCGAAGCACCTCGCCGTTGGGTAGGGACAATCCTTCTCCTCTCCACTTCATTCGATTGGGAATGCCATGCTGAACGAAAAACAGGAACAATACTGTAGCGAGAGCAAGTGGGATTTCTCCGACCTCAAGGCGCTCTTCCTGAACTGCACGCTGAAGAAGTCGCCTGAGATGTCGCATACCGACGGGCTGGTGCAGATCTCGCGCGAGATCATGGAAAAGAACGGTGTCTCTGTGGAGGCGCTAAGGCCGGTGGATCATGACATCGCCGCTGGCGTCTATCCCGACATGACCGA
>JAHEKA010000060.1 GCA_024638585.1 Rhodospirillales bacterium | reverse complement strand
GGCCGGGTGATCGTCACCGACCGCGACATCCCCCAATCGGTCGTGGTGTTCGGCCACAAGGGAATCAAGCGCAAACATCCGGATTTCTATGCCGCCTACGTTCTCAATTACGTTCTCGGTGGCGGCGGTCTGACCTCGCGGCTGGCGACGGAGATCCGGGAAAAGCGCGGCCTTGCCTATTCGGTCTATACCCGTCTTTCGACCATGGACCATGCCGGCCTGGTCACCGGCCGGGTGGCCACGGCCAATGCTCGGGTCGCGGAATCCCTCGCCCTGATTCGCCAGCAGTGGGCCAAGATTGCCAAGGAAGGCATCACGGCCGAGGAATTGAGGGACGCCAAAAGCTATCTCACCGGATCCTTCTATACCCGGCTCAATTCCACCGGGCGCATCGCCCGTTTGCTGGTCGGCATTCAGCTCGACGACATGGGATTGGACTATCTCAAGACGCGCAACGCCAAGATCAACGCCGTCACTCCGGAAGATGCGCGCCGGGTTGCCAAGGAGCTGTTCCGCCCGGGCGATCTGACGATCTCCGTGGTCGGCCGGCCCGAAGGGGTCAAATCCCGGCCGTGATCGGTGATCGGGGGTTTCGGTCGCGCGCCCGGTATTCTAATCTGGGCCGCACCGCAAACAGACATCCGGTCTCATGCCCTATATCCAAGACATTGAAACCTGCCGCGAAACCGTAATCGGCACCGGCGGGGTCAGCGCTGGCGCCCTCGATGCCGCGCTCGATGCCGCGGGGCCCGCGCTCGACCGGTTGCGTGGAGATGTGGAAAACGGCCGGCTCCCTGCCCTCGCCATCGCCCGGTCGGAGGCCGACCTTGGCGCGATTGAGCAAACCGCAGCGCGCCTCGCCGCCGCCTGCGACGATGTCGTGGTGCTGGGCACCGGCGGTTCCAGCCTGTCGGGCATCTGCTATCGAGCGCTCAATCCGGTCAACTCCGGCCCGCGCCTGCATTTCCTTGAAAATGTCGATCCCCAGGGGTTCGAGGATTCGCTGACCGGCCTCGATCTGGCCCGGACCGGACTTCTGGTGGTTTCCAAGTCCGGCACCACGGCGGAGACCCTGAGCCAGGCCTTCGCTCTGATCCCGCGTCTTCGGACGGCGCGCGGGGCGGACGGCCTGTCGCAGGCCACCGCGGTCATTTCCGACCCGCCGGCCGCCGGCGCTGCGCCCGCGCCGTTGCGCCAACTTGCGGCGGAGCTCGGACTGCCAATCCTTGATCACGAGGCCGGGATCGGTGGGCGATTCTCCTGTCTCAGCAATGTCGGCCTGCTTCCCGCAAGGCTCTGCGGGATCGATCCCGCGGCGGTCCGGCAAGGGGCTGCCCATGTGCTGGACGGCCTGATGAGCGGCGCGGCGCCGGCCGATATTCCGCCGGCGCTGGGGGCGGCGCTCAACGTCGCCATCGCCCGGGAACGCGGCCTCACCCAGGCGGTGATGATGCCCTATCTTGACCGATTCGCGCCCTTTGCCGCTTGGTATTGCCAGCTCTGGGCCGAAAGCCTCGGCAAGGACGTCGTGGCGACGACGCCGATCGCCGCGCTCGGCACCCGCGACCAGCACAGCCAGCTTCAGCTCTGGCTCGACGGCCCGCCGGACAAGCTCTACACCCTGATCTTCGGCGCCCCCCAGGGCACCGGTCCCGACATCGCCCCGCCCGAAGGCGCCGGGCCGGGGCTCGATTATCTCGCCGGGCGGCGCATGGGCGATCTGCTGGCCGCGGAGCAGGAAGCGACGCGCGAAACCCTGGCGGCACGGGGCCGCCCGGTCCGGGTGTTCGCCCTGCCCCGGGCCGATGGCCGGGCGATCGGCGCCTTGATGGCCCATTTCATGGCGGAAACCATTCTCGCCGGAGATCTGCTGGGCATCGAGCCGTTCGGCCAGCCGGCGGTGGAGGCGGGCAAGGTGCTGGCCCGGCAGAAACTCGCGGCCATGGGCGGCGGCCCCGGCAATGCGGGTTCAGGGAGAGGGAGGGCCTCGTGACACTGCGTCTCCTGCCCGAAGGGCTGGTCAATCGCATCGCCGCCGGTGAGGTGGTCGAGCGCCCGGCGGCGGCGGTCAAGGAATTGGTGGAAAACGCGATCGATGCGGGCGCGTCGCGCATCGAGGTGATCCTGCGCGACGGCGGCAAGAGTTTCATCGCCGTGACCGACGACGGCAGCGGCATGACCGCTGAAGAGCTCAAGCTTGCGGTGCTGCGTCACGCAACGTCGAAGCTGGACGATGACGATCTCACCGATATCGCGACCCTGGGGTTCCGGGGCGAGGCCCTGCCGTCGATCGGCGCGGTCAGCCGGATGACCCTCACCAGCCGGCCCGAGGATGGCGAGGCGGCTCAGATCAAGGTCGAGGCCGGGCGCATCGACGGGCCGGAGCCCGCCGCATTGCCGCCCGGCACGCGGGTGGAGGTGCGCGATCTCTTCTTCGCCACCCCGGCGCGCCTCAAGTTTCTCAAGACCGACCGCACCGAGTTTTCCCATGCCCAGGATGCGCTGATGCGGCTCGCCATGGCCCATCCGGAAATCGCCTTCACCCTGGCCGACGGCGAGAACATCCGCCTCAACCTCGGCGCCGTGCGGGCGGATCTGTTCGATGCCCGCCGTGCTCGCCTGGCCGCGCTGTTCGGAGGCGATTTCGCCAAGGACGCGCTGGAGATCGCCGCCGATCGCGAGGGGCTTGGCCTGACGGGCTTGGCCGGCCTGCCCACCGCCTCCCGGCGCACGGCGGACCGGCAATACCTGTTCGTGAACGGGCGCCCGGTGCGCGACCGCATGCTGGTGGGCGCCGTGCGTGGGGCCTATCAGGATGTGCTGGCCCGCGATCGCCATCCCATGGTGGTGCTGTTCCTGGATGCGCCGCCTGAGTTCGTCGACGTCAACGTCCACCCGGCCAAGACCGAGGTGCGCTTCCGCGATCCCGGATTGGTGCGCGGGTTGATCGTCGGCGCCATCCGCCATGCACTGGCGGGCGCCGGGGTGCGCACCGCGACCCAGGTCAGCGGGGCGGCGCTCGGCGCTTTCCACGCGGGCGGTGAGGGGGCCGGCGGCGCTGCCGCCTGGACCGGGGGTTGGCCCGCCGGCACGGCGCGCAGGCCCGGTCCGGGCCTCGCCGAAGCCGCCGCCCATTTCCAGGCGCCGATCGTGGATGAGGCGGGCTTCGCCGGTTTGGGCGGTCCCCAGGCGCCGGTGGCGGGGGCTGCGGAAGACTCCGAAGCGCTCGAGTCCTACCCCCTCGGTGCCGCCCGGGCCCAGTTGTTCAACACCTATATCGTCGCCGAAACTGCGGACGGCATGGTGATCGTCGATCAACACGCGGCCCATGAACGCCTGGTCTATGAGCGCATCCGCGCAGGCCTCGAAGGCGGCGGCGTCGCCCGGCAAATCCTCCTGATCCCCGAAGTGGTGGAGCTCGAACCGGGCCAGGCCGACCGCATCGCCGCCCATACGGAGGAACTGGCCGCCATGGGCCTGCTGCTGGAGCCGTTCGGCGACGGCGCGGTAGTGGTTCGCGAAACGCCGGCCATGCTGGGGGAAGTCGCGGCCGACGGCCTGATCCGCGACCTGGCCGACGAGCTTGCGACCCTCGGCCAGGGGCTGGTGCTGTCGGAGAAACTCGAGACCGTCTGCGCCACCATGGCCTGTCATTCCTCGGTCCGCGCCGGGCGGCGGCTGACGGCCCAGGAAATGAACGCGCTGCTGCGGGAGATGGAGGCGACCCCCAACGCCGCCCAATGCGGCCATGGGCGGCCGACCCTGGTGCATCTGGACCGCGCCGATATCGAAAAGCTGTTCGGCCGGCGCTAGGGCGCGGCCCAATCAGCCGTCTGCCTGGAACCGCATGAGGACGAAGCGCGCCGCGCCGAAGCAGCGCGTCTGCACGACTTCGAAGCCGGAGGGCGTTGCGAAGGTTTCGTCCGCCGCGACCTCGGCGATCACCAGGGCGCCGGGGGCGATCCAGCCCTTGGCCGCCAGCGCCTGCAGCGCCTTGGCGCCGAGCTTCGAGCCGTAGGGTGGATCCAGGAAAACGAGCGTGTGGGCGACCCGCCCGGCCCGGGGCCGGGTCGCGTCCATGCGCAGGATCCGGGTGGTTTCTTTCTCGCCCAGACTGGCGGCGTTGTCCCGGGCGGTGTCCACCGCGAGTGGGTCCAGGTCCAGGAGCGTCGCCGATCGCGCGCCGCGCGACAGCGCCTCGAAGGAGAAGGCGCCGGAACCCGCGAACGCCTCCAGCACGTCCGCCCCGGCAAGGACAGACCCGCCGTCCGTTCCAAACCCGCCATGGGCCAGGATATTGAACAGGCCTTCGCGCGCGCGGGCCGCGGTGGGTCGCGTCTTGCGGCCCTTGGGCGCGGCCAGGGTACGGCCCTTATGTCGGCCGGCGATGACGCGCATGGCGCGGTTTGCCGCGAGGCGGCTTGGTCGGTTTCGCTTTTTTCACCGCCCTGCCTTTGTTGGCTTTTGGGGCTTCGGGCCGGGGCAGGGCCGCGGATTTGGGCAGCAGTCTGCCCAGCTGCTCTTGCAGCGACTTGGCCGGAACCTCTTCGCAAGCGCCGGGCTGTAACCTGCCGAGCTGGAACGGCCCGAAGGAGACGCGGATCAACCGCGTGACGTCCAGCCCCAGATGGTTCATTAACTTGCGGATTTCCCGGTTCTTGCCCTCGGTCAGGGCGACGCGCAGCCAGGCATTGGTCCCGGTCCTGCGTTCCAGGCCCGCCTGGACCGGCCCGTAGCGCACGCCTTCGACCGTGGTCCCCTTGGCCAGCGCCGCCAGCGCCTGCTCCTCGACCCGGCCATGGACTCGCACCCGGTAGCGCCGCACCCAGCCGGTGGCGGGCAGTTCCAGCGTGCGGGCCAGCGCCCCGTCATTGGTCAATAAGATCAGCCCCTCGGTGTTGTAATCGAGGCGCCCGATGGCGATGGTCCGGGGCATGTCGTCGGGCAGATCGCTGAACACGGTCGGCCGGCCCCGGGGGTCGCGGGCGGCGGTGATGCGGCCGCGCTGCTTGTGATGGCGCCACAGGCGCACCGGTTCGGCGGCGGGAAGGGGCGTGCCGTCGATGGTGACGGCGTCGCCGGGCCCGACGTTGAGGGCGGGCGACGAAATGCGGGTCCCGTTAACGGCCACGCGCCCGGCTTCGATCAGTTTCTCCGCGTCGCGCCTGGAACAGACGCCGGCCCGGGCGATGCGCCGGGCGATGCGTTCGCCGGTCCGTGTCGGGTCTCCGGCCATGTCAGGCCGCCCCGGCGGCGGCGATCAGGGCGCGCAGGATGCGGCTGTCGCCGTCCGACAACTCGAACTCCGGATGCCATTCGACGCCGATGCAAAAGCGGCGGCTCGCATCCTCGATCCCCTCGATTACCCCGTCCGGCGCAATGGCGTTGATGGTGAGGCCCGGCCCCGCCTCCCGCACCGCCTGGTGATGGGCCGAATTGACGGCCATGGTGTCGACGCCGACGATCTCGTGCAGCCGGGTGCCGGGCACGATGGCAACCTCATGGCCGGGCTCGTCCCTGGGGTTGGGTTGCTCATGTGCGAGGGCGTCTTCGATGCTGTCGGGGATGTGCTGGATCAGGGTACCGCCCAGCGCCACGTTCAACAACTGCTCGCCGCCGCAGATGCCGAGGACCGGCATGTCCGCCTCCAGGGCCGCCTGGGTGATGGCCATCTCGAACCCGGTGCGCGCGGGCTTGACGGTGACGGTCTCGTGGCGCGTGGGCTCGCCGAACAGGGCGGGGTCGACGTCGAACGCCCCTCCGGTCAGCACCAGACCGTCGATGCGCTCCAGGATCTCCGGGATCAGGTCGACCTCCAGCGGCAGGGCGAAGGGCAGGCCGCCGGCCCGGGCGATGGAGGTCGCGTAGTTCTCCCTGAGCGCATAGAAGGGGAACTTGGAATAGCCGAAGGCGCCTGCGTCCTCCCGGTCCGGGGTCAGGCCGATGATGGGGCGTGGCTGCGAATCGGTCATGGCGGCACTTTAGTGCCCTTGGCGCCCTTAAGGGAGGGCAAATCTTGGGCATTTTCCTTGCCGTGGGCGCGCCGGTTGGCCACTCTCGTCCGATGACGACGCGCCAACCAAGAACCCCCGATCCCATGGCCGTGGCCCTGGCCACCGCGCGGCGCGCCGCCGGGCGTGGCGAGGTGCCGGTGGGGGCGGTGGTGGTGGATGGCAAGAGCGGTGAGATCCTGGCCCGCCGGCACAATCTGGTGGTGGCCCACAGCGACCCGACGGCCCATGCGGAGCTTCTGGCCCTGCGCGCGGCGGGGAAAAAGCTGGGCGCCGCGCGCCTCGCCGATTGCGATCTCTATGTGACGCTGGAGCCCTGCCCGATGTGCGCCCAGGCGATCGCCTTTGCCCGCATCCGGCGCCTTTATTTCGGCGCCCCCGATCCCAAGGGCGGCGGCGTCGAGCACGGCCCGCGCATCTTCACCCAACCCACCTGCCACCACGCGCCCGAGGTCATCGGGGCCCTACGTGAGCGCGAATGCGGCGAATTGCTGAAGGCGTTCTTCAAAGCGAGGCGGTGATTCGCTTCAAACGGGACGCCCGCCGTCGGGCTCACTCCACGGCGCGGAAGCCGATATCGCGGCGGCAGAAGCCGTTGGGCCAGTCGATGGTGTCGACCGCTTCATAGGCGCGGGCTTGGGCTTGCCGGATCGTCGGCGCCAGCGCCGTGACGTTCAGCACCCGCCCGCCGGTGGCGATCAGTTTGTCGCCCTCGCGCGCGGTGCCGGCATGGAACACCTTGACGCCGGGTAGCGCGTTGGCGGCCTCTACCCCCTTGATCTCACTGCCATTTTCATATGCGCCGGGATAGCCTTTGGTGGCCATCGCCACCGTCAACGCGGCGTCCGCGTGCCAGCGCAGGTCGAAATTCTTGAGCCCGCCGTCATGGACCGCCAGCAGGGCCGGCAGCAGGTCGGACATCAGGCGCATCATCAGCACCTGGCATTCGGGATCACCGAAGCGCACGTTGTATTCCAGAAGCTTCGGGTTCCCGTCCTCGATCATCAGTCCGGCAAAGAGCACGCCCTTAAAGGGGCAGCCCATCTCCGCCATGGTGCGGACGGTGGGTTGAATGATGGTGTCCATGATACGCCCGGTGAGCGCCTCAGTGACGATCGGCGCCGGCGAATAGGCCCCCATGCCGCCGGTGTTGGGTCCGGTGTCGCCGTCGCCGACGCGCTTGTGGTCCTGGGCCGAGGCCAGCGGCAGGGCGGTCTCCCCGTCGACCAGGGCGAAGAAGCTCGCCTCCTCGCCGCCCAGCCATTCCTCGATCACCACTTCGGCGCCGGCCGCGCCGAAACGGTTGCCCTCTAGCATGTCGCGCACCGCGGCTTCGGCGTCGCCCACGGATTCCGCCATGATCACGCCCTTGCCGGCGGCCAGCCCATCGGCCTTCACGACGATGGGCGCGCCGACCTTTTTAAGGTGGTCGAGCGCCGGAGCAACCTCGGTGAAATGGCCGTAGGACGCGGTGGGGATGGCTTTGCTGTCGCACACTTCCTTGGTGAAGGCCTTGGAGCCTTCAAGGCGCGCGGCGGCGGCGGACGGCCCGAAGACCTTGATCCCATCCTCCACCAGCGGGTCGGCCAAGCCCGCCACCAACGGTGCCTCCGGGCCGATGACGACCAGGCCGACCTCGTTGTCCTTTGCGAAACCGCGAATGCCGTCAAAATCTTCCGCTGCGATATCGATGCAGGTGGCGTCTTCCGCCATTCCGGCATTGCCGGGTGCGGCGTACACCTCGTCGGCCAGCGATGAGGCCGAAAGCGCCCAGGTCAGCGCGTGTTCGCGCCCGCCGGAGCCGATCACCAAGACTTTCATGCAATCCCCCTGTCCATTCCCCTTGGCGGGTTTGGGGGGCTTATGTACCATGATTCGGTTCGTTTAAGAGGTTTTGATGACCGATCCCCTTTTCCCTGACGCCGGGCCGTCTGCCGAAGGATCGGGGCCGCTTGCCAATCTGCCGGTGTTCTCGGTCAGCGAGATTTCCGCTGCCATCAAGCGCACCATGGAAGACACCTTCCCGCGCATCCGGGTGCGCGGCGAGGTTTCCGGCCTCAGGCGCCCGGGGTCGGGCCACCTCTACATGGATTTGAAGGATGCCGACGGGGCCATCGCCGCGGTGTGCTGGCGTGGCGTGGCGGGGCGCCTCACGGTGGCGCCCGAGGACGGGCTCGAGATCATCGTCACCGGGCGCATCACCACCTATGGGCCGGCCTCGAAATACCAGGTGGTGATCGAGGATGTGGAGCTCGCGGGCGAGGGCGCGCTCCTCAAGCTGATCGAAGAAAGGCGCAAGAAACTTGCCGCCGAAGGCCTGTTCGATGACGCGCGCAAGCAGCCGCTGCCTTTTCTGCCCGATGTCATCGGCGTCGTCACCTCGCCCACCGGCGCGGTGATCCGAGACATCCTGCACCGCCTGTCTGACCGATTCCCACGTCATGTCGTGATCTGGCCCGCCCTGGTCCAGGGCAAGGACGCGGCCCGGCAAGTCGCCGCCGGGATCAACGGGTTCAACGCAATGGCCCAAGGCGGACCTGTCGCCCGACCCGACGTGATCATCGTCGCCCGCGGCGGCGGCAGCCTGGAGGACCTGATGGCCTTCAACGAGGAGGAGGTCGTGCGCGCCGCAGCGGCGTCTGCGATCCCGCTGATCTCCGCCGTGGGGCACGAGACCGACGTCACCTTGATCGATTTCGCCGCCGATGTGCGTGCGCCGACGCCCACGGCGGCGGCGGAGATGGCGGTGCCCGTGCGCATGGAGCTGGCCGCCCAGGTCGCCGACGATTCCAGGCGGCTGGACGCGGCCATGATGCGCCTGATCGAGGACTCGCGCCGGCATCTCGGCCAGCTCTGGCGCATCGCCGGCTCGCCGGGGCGGCTGGTGGAGGAGGCGGCTCAGCGCCTTGATGACCGAGGCGAGCGGCTTCAGCGCGCGGCCCGGACGCTGATCGGCGAGGCCCAAGCCCGCACCGCGGCGGCGGCGGCGGGGCTTCGCCCGCGGTCGCTGGAACTCACCGTCGAGCGCGGCGCCGAGCGCGTCGAGGGTCTTGCCCGCCAGTTGGGGCGCGAAGGTGCGCGCGTGCTGCAGGACGGCGCAAGGCGGCTCGAGCGTTTGGGCGCTTTGCTTGCCAGCTATTCCTACGAAAACGTCCTGGCCCGCGGTTTCGCCGTGATCCGGGGTGCGGACGGCCAGGCCCTGATGCGGGCCGCGGACACACGCGCCGGCATGGGGATCGAGATCGGCTTCGCGGACGGCGCCGTGCCCGCCACCATTGGCGACAAGGCGGGCGGTGCCGCGGACCCCGCCCCGGTATCGCCCACCGCCGAACCAAAGCCCAGGCCTCGATCCAAAGCGAAAGCCAAGCCCAAGGCGCCCGATGACGGTGGACAGGGGACGCTTCTGTGAGGGCGCGCGGAGCAATGCGTTGCCGGGTGTGGGTGGTCGCGTTGAGCCTGCTGCTCGCCGCTTGTGCCGCGCCGGGGCGCGCGGCGGAGCCGCCGGTGAGCCTCAAGGGGAGCTTCGTGCAGGGCGGCCTGGTGGTGGGCCGTGCGCCGGTGGGCAGCCACATCACCCTTGGCGGCAAGCGCGTCAAGCAGCGCGCGGATGGGCGGTTTCTCATCGGTTTCGGGCGCGATGCCAAGCCGGAGGCGGTGCTTCGCGTCAGCCACAAAGGCGCGCACGTCAGC
>JAHEKA010000526.1 GCA_024638585.1 Rhodospirillales bacterium | reverse complement strand
CAAGGCATTGCGGTCTACGATGCGCAAGAAAAGCTGGTTGCCTGCAATCCGCAGTTCAGCACCGTTCTGGACTATCCCTCCGATTTATTGAAGCCGGGAATCACGCGGGAAGACATCACGCGATTCCGTGCCGAGAGAGGCGATTTCGGCGCGGGTGATGTCGACCGCCTGGTGGCTGCAAGGGTTTCCGGACCGCCGCTGGGCCGAATGATCGAGCGGAACCTGGCATCGGGCCGGGCCTATATCCATGAGCGCATCTCCCTGCCGGGCGGCGGTTTTATCTCCATCGCCACCGACGTCACCGACCGAAACCAGATTCAGAAGAAACTTGCCGAGCAATCTCGGGTCCTGGAGACGGCACTGGAGAACATGTCGCATGGTATTGCCGTATTCAATGCCGAGCACAAGCTGGTCGCGTTCAACCAAAAATGCGTCGAACTCCGGGATTACCCGCCCGGCTTCATCAAGTTGGGCATATCCGCGGAGGATCTGTATCGCTACAAGGCGGAGCGCGGGTATTACGGTCCCGGGAATCCGGAAGAGCACGTGTCGCTCAGAGTGCGCGCGCGGTCGCAATCCAGGTCCGGCCGGATAGAACGGACGCGGGCCGACGGCCGGGTCGTTGCGATCAATCACGCAACCATGCCCGATGGCGGGTGGGTCACGACCTACACGGATATTACTCATAGCAAGGCGGTGGCGCGGAAAAGCGAGGAATTGTCCGCGAAGCTTCACGACTCCCAAAAGATGCAAGCGATCGGGCAATTAGCAGGCGGTGTTGCTCATGATTTCAACAACATCCTAATGGTGATTCAGGGCTATGCCAGCGCCGCGCGCAAGAACGCGCTGGTGCCGGAAGAGGCGAAGGATCACTTGGATCAGGTGTTGCTGGCGGCGAACAAGGCGGCCGGCGTGATCAAGCAGCTCCTCGCCTTCGGCCGGCGGCAGGTGCTGGAGACCCGGGTGGTGCAAGCCAGCTCCATACTGCGGGACCTGGAATCCCTGCTCCGTCCTCTTCTGGGAGAGACCATCGATCTTCGCATCGAGGTGGGGGAGGGCGACCTTTCCATCGCGACCGATCCGGCCCAGCTGACTCAGGCGTTCATAAATCTCGCGATCAACGCCCGGGACGCCCTGCCCACCGGCGGCAGAATCGGGATTTCCATGGAACCTTACGAAGCCGATCGGAAATTTCTCGCCCGCCATAGCCCGGTTTCGCCCGGGACCTATCTGCGAATCAATGTCGAGGACAACGGCATCGGCATGGACGAAGACACGCTGGGGTCCATCTTCGAGCCGTTCTTCACCACCAAGGATCAGGGCGAAGGGACCGGGCTGGGGCTCGCCATGGTTTACGGATTCGTCACCCAATCCAGGGGTGCCATCGAAGTCGACAGCATCTTGGGCCGCGGCACCAAGTTCAGCATCTACTTGCCGGTCACCGACGATCCGGATGAGGTGCTCGCCGATAATGTCGATGGTGACCTTTCGGCCCGTGGAGAAACAATTCTGCTGGCCGAGGACGACGAGAGTCTGCGGCGGTTCCTGCGCGTGAATTTCGAGGCGCTGGGCTATACCGTTTTGACCGCGGCCAATGGTCTCGAAGCCTTGGAGGTGGAGATGGGGCACGATGGCCCCATCGACCTGCTGCTTTCGGACATCGTCATGCCCGTGATGGGCGGAATCGAACTGACCAAGGCGGTGGAGCAATCACGGCCCGAGATGAAGATTCTCATGATGTCCGGGTATCCGTCGCGTGGGGAGATTACGCAGAAGGATCTTCCCGACGGCATTCCCATTGTTCAAAAGCCGTGTTCGCCGACCGATCTGGCCCGGGCGGTGCGCCAAGCCCTTCAGGAGAAAGAAGACGCTTGACCCTGGGGGCGTCCAGTGCCGATCTGATTGTCGTCCTGAATGAGGGAATATCTTGGGTGCGGCAAGAGGGACACACCCAGGGGTAGTATCCGTTAACCAATTAACACTTTTTTAATTGTCTGCCTGCCGGCCAGGTGCGATCTTTTCTCCGTTCAGGAAGGACGCAGTTTTGGCGGGGTTTGTCTGATGCGTAGGTTTTTGTATTTTGGTCTCGTTGGTTTAGCGTTGAGTCTGTCTCTCGCCTCGGCCCCGCAACGTGCGTCGGCACTTACGGTCGATCCCACCGACCCTTCCATCGCCATAAATAACGGCGCGGTTATCGACGGCACGGCCGCCGATATGCAATCCGCGTTCAGCAATCAATTCGCGACCAGCGCGACCGGCACCGGTGATATTGCCTTGGGCGAAATCCCCGTGACCAACGGGTTTTTCGTGTTCACATTTGATTCCCAGGAAACTGGTGGTAGCCCCGGAACGAATATCACCTCGATCACCCTCCAGGTGGGGGGCGGGGCATTCGAATGGGTTTACGACCAAGCTGCCTTAGGGGATATCATATTGGCAGGGGACACGGATTCGCCGCTGGGAAATGGCGCTGACCTCGCCTTGCT
>JAHEKA010000525.1 GCA_024638585.1 Rhodospirillales bacterium | reverse complement strand
GCTACATCCAGCTCGACGAAACCGCCTTCGCCAAATTCGGCGATCCGGCCATTGACCAAGCGCTGGCGGACCGGGGCGATGACTGGCGCGACCTCGCCAAGCTGTATCTGGAGGTGATGAACCGCACCCTGGCGGGACGGCCCGACGACCTGACCGTTTGCATCCACATGTGCCGGGGCAACAGCCGGGGCTTCTGGCAGGCGGAGGGGGGCTATGACCCGGTGGCCGATGCCATGTTCAACGAGCTCAACGTCGACGGGTTCTTCCTCGAATACGACAGCCCCCGGGCCGGGGACTTTTCGCCCCTAGCCTCGGTGCCCGATGACAAGAGGGTGGTCCTCGGCCTGGTGTCCACCAAGACCGGCGAACTTGAAGACGCCGATGCCTTGCGGCGCCGGGTGGAACAGGCGGCGGATTATGTCGATCTCGATCAGCTCTGCATCAGCCCGCAATGCGGCTTCGCCAGCGAACATCACGGCAATCCTCTGACGCGCGAACAGGAGATCGCCAAACTGGAATTGCTGGTGCGTCTTGCCAGGGAATTTTGGGGGTGCGTTTAGCGCCCCGGACGAGCGGCCCTAAGAGGCAAAAAAAAGGAGGAAACGGATCATGCTCAAGACCAAGGGATTCCTGCATCTGACCATCTCGGTCACCGATCTGGACCGGGCCACCAAGTTCTATGAGGAGGTGCTGGGTTGCGAACTGGTGCGGCGCAACGGCAAGAACACCATGTCGTTCATGAAGTGCGGCGAGGATTTCTTCGTCCTCACTTCCATGCCCAACCACGTCAAACCGAACCTGCCCGGTCCGTTGGATCTCGAAACCACCCTGTTCCACCATGCCATGATCGTCGAGCCCGAGGAATGGGACCGGGCGCTCGAATATTTCGAGGCCGAAGGCATCGAGTCCTACATCTGCACCAACGCGGGGCACACCACCTTCCCGGGGCGCCGTCATGTCTATGTCCAGGACCCCGACGGCAACAGCATCGAGATCGTCTCGACCTCCAGCGTCGAGGCGGCGGAGTAAAGCCCGTGACCGGGCGCTCATTCCCGGGTCCAACGGGGTGAGCGTTTCGCTGTGGGCGCTGAAGCTTGCCGCGGCACTGGTGCCGGCGGCGCTGGGGCTCCTCTATTTTCATGAACGGACCGGCGCCCGTGCCGGTGCGCGCGTCGTCGTCGCGGCATTGGTCCTAGGCGCCGGGGCGTCGGAGGCGGCGCTCGGCCTGCAGCGGCTGATTTCCTCCTCCCGCCACATCTCCTTCGCCTGGTTCTACGACCTGCCGCTGGCCGAAACCATCGGCCAATCGGGGTATCACCTGGCCCGTGCCATCGTCTATGGCGGTGGAGTGGAAGAGGGCGTCAAACTGCTGGCCGTGGGCGCCGTCCTTTGGCTCTTCCGAACGCGGCTTTCACCCGGCGTCATCGTCATGATTTCCATCGCGGTTGCCGGTGGTTTCGCCGGGGTAGAGAACGCGCTTTACGTTCTCAACAGGGAGCATTGGATCTGGACGGCCTTCCTGCGGGCCCTGCTTCCGGTGCCGGGCCATATGTTCTTCGGCGCCATCATGGCGTACTTTCTGGTGTTGGCAGCCCGCGGCGGTCCTTGGCGGGCGGCGGTGCTGTTCGCGTTCCTGGTGCCGGGTTTTCTGCATGGCACCGGCAACTATCTGATTGCCGTTGGCTCAAACGAGGTCGATGCCCCGGATCACCTGGAGATCCGGGTCCGGCAGATTTATGTCGCGCTGCTGCTGGTCGAGGCCGTGTTGGCCGTCCTGGTTGCCCGCTGTGCCGGCCGCATGGAGTTGGGGCCGGGGTCTTCCGGCGTGGCGGCGGCCGCATTGTGGCGCGGCCGGCTGGGCCTGCGGCGGTTTTTCTGGATCGTTTGCGGACTCGCCCTGGTCGTGATCGGCGTCTTGCACGTCATCATCGCCCGGGGCCATCCCGAAAGCCGGATTTTCGAATTCAACGTCGGCTGGCCCTTGGCGCTGGGCATCATGGCGCTTTTTTTCGGCGTTGCCTTCTGGGTCCATGGGCGAATTCCGAAACCGGCGCAAGGGACCTAGAAATCCCCTGTTTGTTAACCATCAATACAACCGTGGGAGGCTGGACCGCCCGGTTTCCGGGACTTTTTCCGCGATTAACCATAACGAGTGGTTGCCAGAGTGTTAACAGCCGGGGATACTCCGAGGCGCGGGATTTCAACCCGCCTAGGGGGAGGCCCGCCGAAAAAGTGACTTATGCATTCCTGATTCTTGCGGCGTTCACGCCCGTGTTCCTGTGGCTGAAATACCTTCAGGAACGCGTTGGTCGGATCACGCCCGCCACGCCTGTGGCGTTGGCCTTCCTGTCGGGCCTCTTGATTTCCCTGCCGGCCCTGTTGATCCAAACTTTCCTTGATCGATCGCCCAACGTTTCCTTTGCCTGGCTGCATGGGCTGACCCTGGTGGAACTTGTGACCCTGGACGGCCTTTACGGCTACGTGTTCGT
>JAHEKA010000059.1 GCA_024638585.1 Rhodospirillales bacterium | reverse complement strand
GGCATGATTTCGAGGGCATGTTTCACCAATCTGGACCGACTAGAAATCGAGCAAGTCTGGATGAACGTTTATCACGGGGGCAAGCGGCCCTCGCACTATGACCGACACTTGTTCATCGACATCCGCGCCGGCGACCAGTTTACGCCGGAATTCCTGAAGGTCTCGCCCAACAACAAGATCCCCGCCATCGTCGATCAGGACGGGCCCGGCGGGAAACCCATGGCACTGTTCGAATCCGGGGCCATCCTCTTTTACCTCGCGGAAAAGACCGGCCGGTTCCTGCCCCCGGAGGGCGAGCCACGCTACCGGGTGATGGAATGGCTGATGTTCCAGATGGGCGGCGTCGGGCCGATGTTTGGCCAGGCCAACCATTTCCTGGTCTATGCCGCGGACAAGTTCGAGAAAGACAAGATCGAATATGGCCAGAACCGCTATGGCAAGGAGACCAACCGGCTTTATTGCGTCATGGACAAGCGGCTAGAGCGCAACGAATTCATCGCCGGCGACGACTATTCCATCGCCGACATGGCGATCTATCCGTGGTGCCGCAATCCGGAACGCCGGGGCGTCGACGCGGACGACTATCCCAACGTCAAGCGCTGGTTCGACCAGATCGAGGCGCGACCCGGCGTCGTCAAAGGTAACGAGATCCTCGAAGGCGTGCCCCGGGCGGAAATGGACGAAAAGGCCTGGAACCTGATGTTCGGAGACGCGCAGTACGAGAAACGCTGAGCCGGCCGATGATCACCCTTTACGCCAAAGCCACCTCCAATGGCCGCAAGGCCTCCATCATGCTGGAGGAAACCGGGCTTCCTTACGAGGTCCGGCCCATGGCCCTGGAGCGCAAGGAGCAGAAGGAGCCCTGGTTCCTGGAGATCAACCCCAACGGGCGCATCCCGGTGATCGCCGATGACGACGGCCCCGACGGCGAAGCCGTCACGGTGTTCGAATCGGGCGCCATCCTGATGTATCTCGCAGAGAAGTCGGGACGCTTCCTGCCCGGTGACGCGGCGATCCGGGCGCGGACGCTGGAATGGCTGTTCTTCGTCTCCACCCACCTGACTTTCGATGCCATGCAGGTCCATTGGCTTGTCCGCCTGCGCGACGCCGGAAAACCCCATCCGGACCTTGAGGACTGGCAGGAAGAGAACGCGCGCATCTACGGCGTGATGGACACCGGCCTGGCGGACGGGCCCTACCTCGCCGGTGCGCAATACACCATCGCCGACATCGCCGCCTATCCCTGGGTCTACCGATGGGAGATGCAGGGCATCGACTTGGACGCCTTTCCGCGCCTGAAGGCCTGGTTCGAGACCGTGGGCGCGCGGGACGGGGTGATCCGCGGCCTTGGCGTGCCGCCGCGGGACGACGGGCTCTAGGGCAGGGGAAGCTCCATGATCCAACTCTACAGCCGGGCCACGCCCAATGGCCGCAAGGTCGCCATCGCACTCGAGGAATGCGGCTTGCCCTATACCGTGCATCCGATCGATTTATCCAGGAAAGAGCAGAAGACGCCTGATTTCCTGGCGATGAATCCGAACGGCCGCATCCCGGTGATCGTCGATGACGGGGCCACGGGCGGGCCCGTCACGGTGTTCGAATCCGGCGCCATCCTGGTCTACCTCGCCGAAACCTCCGGCCGTCTGTTGCCGGCGCATGGTGTGGCCCGGGTCGAGGCCTTGAAATGGCTGTTCTTCGGCTCCTCCCAGGTGACCCACACTGCGATGCAGGTCCATCACATGTTGCGCCGCAAGGAGGCCGGCGAACCCCATGAGAACCTCGGAACCTACGTGGACGAGCTTGCGCGTTTGTATGGGATCCTGGATCAGGTGCTGGGCGGGCGCGAGTTCCTTGGCGGTGCGGAATACTCCATTGCCGACATCGCGTCCTGGACCTGGGTGGACCGCCACGAGGCCCATGGCGTCGATGTCACGCCCTGGCCGCATCTTCAGGACTGGTTCGACCGCATCCGCGCCAGGCCGGCCACCCAAAGCGGCTACGACGTGCCGCCGCGGGACGACAGCTGATCCACGTGGCAAGGCGGATCGCTTGGCCGTCGGTTTTTGATCTTCGGAAAAATAAGAGGGGACCGCGGTCAGGGGGGTAGTCACGCGGTCCCCTCTCGGCAACCCGGTGCTGCAACCGGGGTGTTGGCTTGGGCGACTAGAGGGGCGAGGCCGGCGCGTTGGGGCTCCGGTTCTTGGCGCGCGAGGAGGCCTTGGTCCTGGCTGTTCCCTTGCCGCGGCAGGCCGCTAATTCTTCCCGGCACCGCTGGAGGACCTTGACCTCCCGGGCATCCTCCCGGTCGAAGACCTCCACGGTCCCGAGCTTCGCCTCGAGAAGCTGAATCAGCGTCTCAATCGATCCACCTGAAAGTGCCATGATTTCTCTACCCCTTCCCCGATGATTGCTCGTGGCATTTTTGTGGGGAGTAATTAAAAAGACGTAAAAAGAGGCAAATAATCTATAACCAAAGAAATAGTTTTTCGGCGTGAACCGTTGACCGAAAATTAACGATGTCCTGACGACAATCGCCCTCGTGGCGAGCAATCCGCTCGTGGAGGGAAATAGTCATGGTCCAGACCAAGACCAAGGGCGGGGCCCGGGCCCGCAGCGATGCGCCTGGACCGCAGCGCCAATCCGAATTCAACGGCGCGGCGGCAGCCAAGGCACAGTACGACCGCCGGCTGAGCGACAAGATCCTTGCCGCATTCAACCACGCCTATGCGACGGGGGCGCACAAGGTCGCCGACCGGTTGCGCCATGTTTTGGTGGATGTCGAGGGTGCCGAACTGCGCAAGCACGAGCGGCGGTCGGCGAGCGCCGTGTCCCAGGCCGATCTCTGGGTGTCGTTCATCCGTGCACGCAACGGATATAACGAGCTTGTGGCCCGCAGCGACGCCCCGCCGGACAAGGTGGAATCGGCGCTGGAGACGATGAAGGACGCCTACCGCGTCTGGGCCGAGACCTGAGCCCGTTCATCGTTGCCGCGTGACCATGCCGAGCGCACCGGTGCCGTTGCGCCGCTGCCTTTTTTCGGGCACCGTGCCCGGCGCCCAGGCAAACAGGTGAACGGCGGCATAATGGAACTGCAGGAGTTGATCGGCGATCCCCCCATCGTCCATGCCGGGGGGACCCATGTCTGGGCGCTTCGCCCCGAACCCCTCGGTTTCATCTGGGACATGGTGCAGCCCGGCTGGAAGACGGCGGAGACCGGGCTCGGCGTCAGCACCGCGGCCTTCGCTCTCAAGGGCGTGCGCCATATCTGCATTACCCCGAACCAGGAAGAGGTCGCGCGCCTCAGGGAGTATTGCGCCGCGCGCGCGCTCGCCCTGGATCAGGTGCGGTTCGTTGTGGCGCCGTCCCAGGATGCGGTTCCGGACCTGCCCGAGACCGAGCTCGACTTCGTCCTGATCGATGGCGGCCATGGCTTCCCGGTGCCGTTTCTCGATTGGTTCTACCTGGCCAAGAGGCTCAAGGTTGGGGGGCTGGTGATGATCGACGACACCCAGCTTTGGACCGGGAAGGTCCTGGTCGATTTTCTCGATCGCGAGCCCGGTTGGCAACGCGAAACGGTCTTCCCGCGCACCGCCGTCTTCAGGATGACGGCGCCATTCACAAATCACGATTGGGTGACCCAGCCCTTCGTCGTGCGCCGCAGCTGGTGGACCTGCCAGAGGGCGAAATTGGTGCTCGGCGCGCAGCTTCTCGCCAAGGGCGACATCTCCGGCCTATGGGCCGGGATGACCAAACGCCTGCCCAAGGGTTGAAGAGGGGCAGGGGCGCCGAGAGGCCCCGGCACCCGCCATCAAAAGTCGTCCCCGGGGCCTGCGAGGCCCGGACGTGGGGAAGGATGGCGCACTCGGTCCTTTCCACAAAAGATCATCGGCCCTTCCCTGTCGACCCAACGAATGCAGGACAATCAACCTCTGCGCTTGAAAAAAATGGGATGCCGTGTCCTTTGTTAACCATTTAACGATTTTTAAATGGACAAGCCGCGGGGAAATCCGTTGAAATACGGCAATCTAAAAAAAGTCTTGTTATTGGGCTGTTGAGGCAGGGGGCACCAAAGTAAATATTGGAGTATGAGCACGACGAAAAACGAACGATGGAATTGAAAATATTTATCCGCTATGCATCGCAATGGGAGAAAGGCGGATAATAAGTGTTGTTATCGAAAGAATAATGACACAGTTCTGAGAATAATTAATCTGTCGGCTTATTGCTTTAATATTGGTGACGATAATGGATGTTTGCATGGATCGTCGGAAATAGTCTGAAATACCGCTTTCTTCTTCTTGCTTTCTCGGTGGCCTTGGTCGTCTTTGGAACCGACGTTGTCCGCCAAATCCCCATAGATGTGTTCCCTGAGTTCGCTCCGCCCAAGGTCGAGATCCAGACCGAAGGTCCTGGCATGACCAGCGTCGAGGTGGAGCAGCTGATCACGATCCCGATGGAGCAGCAGCTGCGGGGCGTGCCGGGGGTCGATGTCGTCCGGTCGTCGTCGGTCGAAGGGTTGTCGACGGTCTACGCTCTTTTCAAGCCTGGGTTCGACCTAATGACGGCGCGCCAACGCGTTCAGGAACGACTCGCGCTGGCCATTGCCGAACTGCCCAAATCGGCGGGCATGCCGGTCATGCTGCAGCCCCTTTCGTCGACAAGCCGCGTCATGAAGATCGGGTTGACCTCCGATGTCTACGACATGATGGACCTTTCGATGATCGCCTACTGGACCATCAAGTTCCGCCTCATGTCGGTTCCCGGTGTCGCGAATATTCCGATCTGGGGCGATCGCATCAAGGCATTGCAGGTCTTGGTCGATCCCGACCGCATGCGCGCCCAGGGCGTCACACTTCAGGAGGTCATGGAATCGACCTCCGATTCCCTGGACTTCGGTCTGCTGACCCACACGGCCGCAGCCAAGACCCGCATCGATGGGATGTTCGACACGCCGAACCAGCGGCTCGCGATTCTGCACAAGCTGCCGGTCGTCGGGCCGGACCATTTGAAGCAGGTTCCGGTAAGGGTCAAGACCAAGCGCCGTCCCGTCGTTCCCAAGTTAAGCGATATCGGCGAGGTCAAGTGGGGGACCTGGCCCATGATCGGCGACGGAGTCATCAATGACAAAGTCGGGCTGATGTTGATCGTGGAAAAGCTTCCATGGGCGAACACGTTGGAGGTGACCCATGGGATCGAAAAGGCGCTCGAGGAGCTTCGTCCCGGCCTTGGGGGAATCGAGATCGATGCCAAGATATTCCGACCGGCGACCTATATTGAGGATTCGATCAACAACCTCACGGTTGCGCTCATTATCGGCGCCATCCTGGTGGTCCTCGTTCTCGGGGCTTTCCTCTACGAATGGCGCGTCGCGCTGATCAGTGTGATCGCGATCCCGTTGTCTTTGATGGTTGCCGCGCTGGTGCTGAGTTCCCGCGGCATCACCATCAACACGATGGTTCTGGCGGGGCTCATGGTGGCGTTAGGTTCGTTGGTCGACGATGCCATCATCGATGTCGAAAACATCCTGCGACGGCTGCGGGAAAATCGGGCCGCCGGTTCGCCTTTGTCGACCGCGCGCGTCATTCTCGACGCGTCTTTGGAAATCCGCTCCGCCATCATGTACGCCACGCTGATCATCGCCCTGGCCGTCGCCCCGGTGTTTTTCATGGGCGGATTGTCGGGCGCCTTCTTCGAGCCGCTGGCCTTCGCCTATGTATTGGCCATGCTGGCGTCCATGGTCGTGGCATTGACCGTGACTCCCGCTCTTGCCCTGGTGCTGCTGCGCGGCCGGGTGCTGGAAAAGAAGGAATCGCCCCTCGTGCCCTGGATCAAGAGGCATTACGCCAACATCTTGACCAGGGTTCTTAGCGCGCCAAAGCGCACCTTTGCCGGCACGGTCATGATCTTCGCCAGCGGCATCATCATATTCCCGCTTCTTGGGGAATCGCTATTGCCCAGCTTCAAGGAGCGCGACTTCCTGATGCATTGGGTTCCCGCCGCAGGCACGTCGCATCCCGAGACCTTCCGAATCACGAAGCAGGCGAGCCTTGAATTGAGGCAGATCCCCGGCGTGCTCAATTTCGGCGCCCATATAGGACGGGCGGTGGGCGGCGACGAGCCCTACGGCGTGGAATTCACGGAGAACTGGATCAGCATCGATCCCAAAGTCGATTACGACAAGACCCGCGCGGCCGTGCAGTCCGCGGTCGACGGCTATCCCGGCCTTTACCGTGACGTTCTCACCTACCTCAAAGAGCGCATCAAGGAAGTGCTGACGGGCTCCGGCGAATCCATCGTCGTAAGATTGTATGGTCCGGAGCTGCCCGTGCTTCGAAAGAAGGCAAGGGATGTTTACGATGCGATCAAAGGCACGGAAGGGCTGATCGATCTCCACGTCGAACGGCTGCATGAGATTCCTCAGATCCGGGTCACGGTGAACATGGAGAAGGCGGCGCGCCACGGCTTGAAGCCTGGTGAGGTGCGCCAGGTGGCCAACGTCTGGCTGTCGGGCATTGAGGTGACCGATATCCACCGGGACAATAAAGTCTATGACGTCTGGGTCTGGTCCCAGCCGGAGAGCCGCCGCGACATTGAAACGATTCGCGAACTGCAGATCAATACGCCCTATGGCGGGGTGGTGAAACTGGGCGAGGTTGCGAATGTTGATCTCGTTCCCACCCCGAACGCGATCAAGCATGAAAACACCCATCGCCGGATCGACGTTCACGCCAATGTCCGCGGCCGCGACCTCGGCTCCGTGGCCCGGGACGTGGAACGGAAGCTGAAGACGGTGAGCTTCCCGCTCGGTTACTACCCGGAGTTGCTGGGCGAATATAAGGAAAGACAAAAAGCGCAGGAGAACCTTCTGTGGGCGTCGATCTTTACGTCGATCGGAATTTTCCTGTTGCTCTACATGTCGTTCCGCAGCATGCGCCTGGCCTGTCTGACATTCCTGGCGCTTCCCGCAGCGTTGGTTGGCGGTGTGTTGGCGGCCTTCGCGGGCAGCGGCATCCTTTCCCTTGGCTCCCTGGTCGGGTTCCTGACGGTGCTGGGGATTGCCGCGCGCAATGGCATTCTGCTGATCCACCACTACCAGCATCTCGAGCGGGAGGAAGGCGAGCCGTTCGGCATCGGCCTTATCATGCGGGGCGCCAGTGAACGGTTGATCCCGATTCTGATGACCACGCTGAGCACCGGGCTGGCGATGGCGCCGCTGGCGATTACCGGCAATCTACCCGGCTATGAGATTGAGCATCCCATGGCGATCGTGATCCTGGGCGGCTTGGTGACCTCGACCATGCTGACCCTGCTCGTGGTGCCGTTGCTCTATCGCCGCTTCGGCGCCGGGACGGCGCTGCGGGGCGACGACGAGATCTACGCGCGTCAAAGCGTGGTGCAGTAGGGGGCGCGGGATGATTAGGCTGTTTCGTATCGTGCCGCGGGTGGAAGGCGGAAAGGCGTTGGGGCATCACAGGGTTTCATCGCCTGCCGTGGTCAAGATAATCGGAAAACAGGGATTAAATTAGAAATGCGAGCATTGAATACTATCAATCGCAGTGTCCTTGTCGCTTGGCTGGTGATTCTCATAGGCGTTCTGGCCGCGCCTTCATTTGCGCAGGTAGTGACGTCCGGCCCCCAACTCGATCGCGTGCGGGGCGTCATCACCTTCGTCGACGGCAGCTCCATCGAGGTCAAGGGCCCAAAGGGGACGACCAAGGTGGGGCTTAGCCCGCAAACCACAGTTCTCAGCCTGTCTCCCACTGACTTCACCCAGGTGGATTTCGGCGTCTACGTGGGAGCCGTCTCCGAAAAGCTGGACGACCGTTACAGCCCAATCTATCGGGATTCGCTGAGCTGGTTGCACCAGGCCCTCGAGCTGCGGGTAATCGACGAGAAGCTTCGCGGAATCGCGCTCGGGCACATGAAGTGGGATCTGACACCCAAAAGCGTGATGACTCACGGCTGGGTCGATGATCTAGAGATTCGCGTTCTGTCGATCAAATACGGTCCGACTGAAGAGGAAGAAACCGATGTGGATATCGGGCGCGACGTCAAGATTCTGAAAATGGAATTGGGCACCCGCGACCTGCTGGTGAAGGGTACGAATGTTTTCATCGGTGCAAGCAAGGGGAGTGGCGGTGAACCGGTCGCCGCATTCATCATGGTTGGGATCGGTGGGGTGGCCCCCGGTCTTTGAAGATTCTGTGGCTGACTAGATTTGGAAATTTTGTCTCTGGGAGGGTTAATACGATGCATGCTCCAATCCAATCCGCAATTACTTCTAGCGGAAATACGGGCCGAATGACCGCGCGCAGCGCGGCGCTGGCAGGTCTGTGCTTGCTGGGAGTCTCGGCCGTCGCGCTTGGCGCGGGCCCGGGAGCATCGGGTTCCGGTGGGGGCTCCACCGAGGTCAAGATTGAGAAGGTCGGCACTAAGGGTCTCTTGCGGCTCACGCTGACCGCGCGCGCGGTGGAGCGCCTCGGTCTCGCAACCACGACGGTGGGGGAGGGCGAGATCGTCCGCAAGCAGATCGTCGGCGGCATGTTCCTGCCCGGCAAGGCCATTCCCTGGCCCGCGAGCCCGAAGGATATGGCGCGCCGCAGTACTGGGGTTTTCAGTTTTCAGGTGAGCGCCCCCAGGGCATCGGAAAAACCGGTGTCATCCGAAGCCATCGCCGCGACCAGGGACGGTGCGATCCGCGTGGCCTTTTCTGCGCAAGAGTGGGGCCGGTGGGCAAAGGACAAACCGGTGCGTGTCTTCAAACTCGCGCCCCGGGGAGGCGACCCGAAAGGCTTGGCCGCCACCTCCCTAAAGACGCCCCCGATCCGGGATTTCAAGCGTTCGATGCTGGTCCAGTATTTCGTCCTTGCGGACAAGGATCATGGCCTGAAGCCCCATGAGCGGGTTCGCATTGAGATGCAACTGGCTGACAAGCAAGGGAAAAGCAAGATCGTTCCCTATAGTGCCGTCCACTACGATCCGAACGGCGGCGAATGGGTCTATGTCGAGACCAAGCCACGGACCTATCAGCGTCACCCGATCAAGATCGTGCGCATCGGCCAGGGCAAGGCCCTCCTGAAAAACGGGCCGCCTGTCGGCACGAAGATCGTCAATGTCGGGGTTGCCATGCTTCACGGTATCGAGGTCTTCCGCCGATAACCGCACCCGAATAGGCAAGAGAGTCAAGAAACCGCATCTGTACCGTCACCAAGGGAGTCCGTTATGTTTGGTTGGCTGATTAGTTCAAGCCTTAAGTTTCGTATCCTTGCTCTAGCGGGAGCACTGATACTGTTCACTTTTGGCGCGATCCAATATCGCGATGTCCCGGTCGTCGCCTTCCCGGAATTCAAGGCGCCCACGGTCGAGGTGCAAACGGAAGCCCTTGGACTCTCTGCCCGCGAGGTGGAAAGCTTGGTCACGCTGAACCTGGAGGAACTGCTGAGTGGTGTTCCCTGGCTCGAGAGCATTACTTCCAGATCGGTCACCGGCCTGTCGTCCATCATTCTGACGTTCAAGTACGGAACCGACATCTTGAAGGCACGGCAGATGGTCCAGGAACGGTTGACCCTGGCCTACCTTTTGCCGAACGTCGCCAAGCCGCCGGTCATCCTGCAGCCGTTATCCGTGGCCGGCCGAATCATGATGATCAGCGTGTCCTCCGACAAGATCGATCCTGCCGACCTCTCGATTATCGCGCGATGGACGATGAAACCGGCGCTGCTCGGCGTACCCGGCGTTGCCAACGTGGCGGTGTGGGGCCAGCGGTTGCGCCAGCTGCACGTGC
>JAHEKA010000524.1 GCA_024638585.1 Rhodospirillales bacterium | reverse complement strand
TCTTTTTTTGCATGAAAATTTGTAGAATAGATTTCTACCGTCGCTACGACCGTTCCGGGTGGGGTGTCCCATGCTGATTTTCCGCCAATTGTTCGATCCGCAATCTTCCACCTACACTTACCTGTTGGCCGATTCCGGGCCGCGGGAAGCTGTCCTGATCGACCCGGTGTTCGAGCACGTCCAGCGCGATTCCGCACTCATCCGCGAGCTTGGCCTGCAACTCCTCTATACGCTGGAAACCCATGTCCATGCCGATCACGTCACCGGCGCCAGCGCGCTCAAGGCGCTTTGGGGCAGCCAGATCGCGCTTTCGGAATCCTCGGGCGCGGAAGGGGCGGACCGCTATCTCGCGGACCGCGACCGGGTCCACTTCGGCGAGCGATATCTGGAGGTCCGGACCACCCCCGGTCACACGTCGGGCTGCATCACCTATGTGCTGGATGACGAAAGCCGTGCCTTCACCGGCGATGCCCTTCTGATTCGCGGTTGCGGGCGCACCGATTTCCAGGAAGGCGATGCGCGCATGCTCTATCGGTCGGTCCACGGGCGGATTTTTTCCCTGCCGGGCCCCTGCCTCCTCTATCCGGCCCATGACTACCGAGGCCTGATGGCCAGCAGCGTCGAGGAGGAAAAGCAGTTCAACCCGCGGCTCGGCGGGGCGCTCAGCGAGGATGATTTCGTCGGTTTCGTCGAAAACCTAGGGCTTCCGCATCCCAAGCAGATGGATATTGCCGTTCCCGCCAATAAGAAATGCGGCCGTAGCGACACACCCGCCGAGGCGCCGGCGCATCAAGGGGAGTCCTGGGGGCCGGTTTACATGACCTTCGCCGGCGTGCCGGAGGTCGAACCCCACTGGGTGGAAGAACATCTCGGCGAGGTGCTGGTGTTGGATGTCCGCGAAGGGGACGAGTTCACCGGGCCCCTTGGGCATATCCCGGGGGCCGTCAATATCCCGCTGGGCAAGCTTTCCGAATCCGTCGACGACGTCGCGGACGACAAACCCGTTGTGGCGGTGTGCCGCGCCGGCGGGCGGTCGGCCCGGGCGACGGCGATCCTCAGCCAGGCGGGGCGGGAGCGCATCGCCAACCTGGCCGGCGGCATGCTGCGCTGGCGCGACCAGGGGCTGGTGATCGACGGCGGCGAACGTTAGCCGCCGCCCCGGCGTCGCCCTAATCGGCCGCGTTCTTCTGGATCGCGGCACCGCGGCCGAAGCCCATCAGCCTGAGCCCCAGGGTGATGATCAGCAGGCCGGCAATCATCAGCGTGCCGATGGCGCCGACGCCTTCGATATTGCCTTCGTCCCACATGTTCCAGATCAGGATCGCTAGAACCTGGTTCTCGGCGCCCTCATACAGCACGATGGGCTTGCCGGCGATGCGCACGGCATGAAGCATGGCCCAGATCCACACGCCGACGAAGGTCGGCAGCATCAAGGGATAGAAGATCCGCCACATGGTGCGCCAATGCCGCGCGCCGGAAACCTGGGCGGCCTCCTCCAGGTCCTTGTGGATCTGCAGGATGGCGGCGTTCATAGACCGCGTTCCGTAAGCCATGAAGCCCACGGCGAAGGCGATAGAGATCGCCCAGATGCCGCCATGGATGGGTATGCCGTACTTGTCCACCTGCAGGAACACCCACAGGAAGGCCAAGCCCATGACGATGCCGGGAATGGCATGGGGCAGGAACGCGAGCTGATCGAGGATCTTCCGGCCCCAGAAATTCGACCGCACGATGACGAGCGAAATCACGAACGATAGAATGACCGTGAGGGTCGAGGCGATGACCACCATGAGCACGGTATTCTTCATGACGGTGGCGATCATCGGTGCCTGCCAGAGCGTTTCGTAATGTTCCAGCGTCATGCTTTGGAACGCCGCCCAGGTCGGCTGCTGCAGGTAGGGCAGGAAGGAGACGAACAACAGCACCAGGAAGGGAAGGATGATGGAGGCCAAGAGGAAGAGCAGGACGCCGCAAAGCGCCAGCCAGCGCCACTTGCCGAGATCCAGCTCACGCGGCCGGTAGCCCTTGCCGGTGATGATGGTGAAACGTTCGGAACGGGAAATGACCCGGGAATAGAGATAGGTCGCGATGATGGCGATGAACACATAGATGATGGCCAGCGCGTTGGCCTGGCCATAGGCCGGCAGGGTCGAGACCGAATGGAGGATCGAATAGATCTTGGTCGAGAACACGTAGATCCCAGACGGCAAGCCGAGGATGCCGGGAACCTCGAACACCTCGAGCGCCGTCATGGCCTGGTAGATCACCACGGCCAGCAGGCCCGGCAGCATCAGGCGCAGGGTCACCTTGCGCAGGGTGGAACGCGGATGGGCGCCGGACATGGCGGCGGCTTCTTCGAGCGCCGGATCCATGGAGCGTAGAAGCGGCACCAGCATCAGGAAGGCCGTCGGCACCAGCCGCAGGCCTTCGATCAAGATCATGCCTTCCAGTGAATAGACGTTGATCGGCGCGCTTTCCAGGCCGAACCACGATTGGGCCCACC
>JAHEKA010000058.1 GCA_024638585.1 Rhodospirillales bacterium | reverse complement strand
CCTGTTTGGCGAGAGGCGCCAGGGCGGAAACGGCAAGGGCAAATTCCTCCACATCCACCAGCAGCTTGCCCATCACAAGACGGGCGTCCGGGTGGGATGCGCGGAACCGCACCGCCCGGCGAGCCCCCTGGAGGGCCGAGCGCAGCCGAAAGGCGTGATCGGGGTCGGCGGCTGCGAGCTCGCGCAACTCCGCGAGTTGCAGACAGCGGTTCTCAAGCTCGGCTTCGCCGGGCTGCACCAGATCCTTGAGCACCCGGACGAGCCCCCGATAAGCGGGAAGGAATCTATGGTCGGCCTTCAGGGCCGCCCGGTACGCCGCCGCAGCCCGCTCGTCGTCGCCCGCATCCTGGTGGGTGCGGCCCAGATTGAAATGGACCAGAGGGTTTTCCGGATCCAGCGCACAGGCCCGCTCGAGGGAAACGACCGCCGCGTCGAATGCGCCGGCCCGGCGCTGCAGCTCACCGAGATTGGCATATCCGGTGGCAAAGTCGGGATCGTTGGCGACCAGGTCGGAAATCCGGGCGATTCCGTCTTCGGTCCTGCCGGAGCGGTGCAGTGCGACCGCATAGAAGCTCTGTAGCACGGGATCATCTTCGGCTTCCCCGGCGCCGCGACAGATTTCAAGGGCCTGATCCACGGCATCGGCGGCCAGAGCGGCCTGGACCGCCGACCGCTGTTGCTCGCGGACAACTTCCCGCTCCTCCAAGGGTGCGGCGATTACGGGTAGGGACATGAAAAACCTTGAGGCCAGGAGGAGAACGCCCCGTCATCCTATTCAAACGATGCGGGACGTGATTTAATCACAGAACGACCAAGCCGTGAAGGTTACATGATCTTGCGCCTCGTCCCCGCCTTTAGCGCCGGGGACCACCCGACAGGACTCCTCTATTGCGATTCGGAACCCTTGGCCTGTGCCATCGGTCGTGGCGGAGTGCGACCCGACAAGCGCGAGGGCGATGGCGCGACACCGTGCGGCATCTTTCCCTTGCGCCGTGTCTTTTACCGGCCTGATCGCGGCCCCCGGCCGCAAACCGCTCTCCCGGTCGACGCGCTCACCGAATCACACGGTTGGTGCGATGCACCCGATGATCCCGCCTACAACACGCAAGTGCGGTTGCCCTATCCTGGTCGCGCGGAGCAGCTGTGGCGCGACGATCCCCTCTACGACCTGATCGTCGTCATCGGATATAACGACGACCCCGTCGTGCCGGGTGCCGGAAGCGCCATCTTCCTGCACGTCGCGGCGCCGGGACTGGCCCCGACCGAAGGCTGCGTGGCATTGAGAAAACCCGAACTGATAAGGCTGCTGGCGGCTCTCGGCCCCGGCGACAGGATCGAGATCCTCGACGAAGGTCAACCGGTCGGATGAACCTCCCTGATGCCGAAAATCGCCGTTCCCACGCGCACATGGG
Organism: Rhodospirillales bacterium; assembly: GCA_024638585.1. Taxonomy (GTDB): domain Bacteria; phylum Pseudomonadota; class Alphaproteobacteria; order SMXQ01; family SMXQ01; genus SMXQ01. The sequence continues at coordinate 8,406 of JAHEKA010000058.1, read as the reverse complement.
TAGCACCGAACGCGACCGCCGTTTCAAAATCCGCGCTCATGCCCATGCTGAGGCTTGCGACACCATTACGACGGGCGATTTCCGCGAGAAGCGCGAAATGAAGCGCGGGCTCCTCATCGACCGGCGGGATGCACATCAATCCGGAAACGGGGATTCGGTAATCCGCAGCCATCGCCGCGAGAAAAGCATCAGCCTCCGCGGGAGCGATCCCCGCCTTCTGCGGCTCTTCACCGGTATTGACCTGGACGAAATACGACAGCCCGCGGGCGTCAAGCTCCAGACGACGGTCCAGTTCCGCCCGCAGCTTGGCCGCAAGGCGCGGCCGGTCGACGGTTTCGATGACGTCGAACAGCGCCAACGCCAGCGCCACCTTGTTGGTCTGCAGCGGACCGATCAGATGCAGCCGCACATCGGGAAACTCGGCCTTCAGCGCCGGCCACTTGGCCTCCGCCTCCTGCACCCGGTTTTCCCCGAAAACCCGGTGGCCCGCTTCCAGCGCACCGCGAATCGCCCCAACCCCGTGGCCCTTGCTGACGGCGACCAAAGTGACGTCCTCGGGCGCCCGGCCAGCGTCGCGCGCTGCCGCGGCAACGCGTTCCGTGACCGCCGCCAGGTTTTCGCCCACCTGGGCAGCGGGAATGGAGGTTTCGGTTTCAGTCATGGCACCGCGGCTACCGCCAAACGGATTGGATCATGACCTTAGCAAACGAGGCCCTGAAGCTCAATTCCGCCTGGCGCCGGCGGCACGCCCGGGCGCGGAAGTTGCCGGCCCTGTTCCTGATGACGGATCCCCAGCGGTTGCCGGATCCCGTGCCTCTCCTGCGCCACCTGCCCATCGGTGCGGGGATCATTTTCAGATGTTACGCCAACTGCGCGGACGCCCAGGGCCGCCTTGTGCTGGCACGGCGGATCCGGGCGGCCTGCCGCGCCCGGCGCCAGGTTCTCCTGATTGCCGGTGACGACGCCCTGGCCCACATCGTGCGCGCCGATGGAATCCATCTTGCCGAATGGCGGCTCGCCCGGGGCGGCTGGAAGCGCGGCCAGGGGCGCGCCCGGCGCGGCCTGATCACCGGCGCCGTGCACGGACCGACCGCACTGCGCCGGGCCGCGCACGCCGGTATCGATGCCGTCCTCCTGGCTCCGGTTTTTCCCACCCAAAGCCACCCGGGGGTCAAGGCCCTGGGCCAATTGAGGTTTTCCGCGCTGGTACGAAACAGCGCTCTTCCGGTCTATGCCCTGGGCGGCGTTGGCCCGAAGACGGTAGGGAAGCTGCGCGGATCCGGCGCGGCGGGCCTTGCCGGAATCGGCGGGTTTGGCGGCAGAGGGCCTTGATGGAAAAGCTGCGGGCCGGCGATCACGCAAAAACGCTTGCCGCGCCGGTGGGAAAAACCGATATCTATATGGCTGTGCCTCCCCTGTTGCAGGCGGGTCGCCTTTGTCGGCTGTTGCTCGCCGGCGCCTTGGGACATTCCACCTGTTGAGGAGCGTGAGGAGAAACCGTGGCCGAGGGCCTCACACAGAGCCATGACCCGTTTGCAGTCTCCCGGCTGGCTCCGGAGAGCGCAAAGCGGATGGTCGACCTGGTCAACCGGACGGTCGCCCATGAAACCGCCCTCAAGGAACGGATCGCGATTGTCCGCCAAGGTGAGCGGCTGACTGAGCGGCTGTCGATTGGCCAGGACGAAGGCTGGTTTCGACCGATGTTGAACGACCTTTTGCGCCAGGGAATTTCTGTCGTGGTGAACGACATTCCCATCTCGGAGGCCATCGCTGAGACCGTCTCCCGTCAAACCAACCTGCCGGCCGAATGGATCACGCAACAAAATCTCTACATCACGCCCGGCAAAAGTCAGGGTTTCGATCCCCATTGCGACCCCCATGTCGTGGCGGTGGCGCATCTGTTCGGGCGCAAGACCTGGACCATATTCGAAAAGACCTTGGACAACCCCGTCTATGACGCCGATACGTCGACCATTGCCGGCAAGGGCGAAACGCTGCCGGTTCGGACCACTGTGACGGTGGAACCCGGAGATTGCTTCGTCATCCCCCGCGGCGTCTATCATTCCGCCGTGGCGCTTTCCCCCGCTTCGGTGCATCTGGCGATCGGCGTGGCCGGCGCCCGGCCGATCGACTACATCTGGGCCATGGCGGAGAATGCCATGCACGACTCCCGCCTGCGGGCCGACCGGACGCCCGAGGCGGCACTTCGCGACGCCCGGGACTTTGTCCGGGGGTTTGCCTTCGAGCCAGTGGCGCTGCCGCGGTTTGCGCGGGTGCCCGCACCCGCGGATCTCAATGGCGACCGGTTCAGCTTCGAGGACGTTCTGGATGCTCTACCAAGTCATTAAGGCGGCGTTCGAGGCCGAGTTCATCTTCAAGATCGAGGATATCGTCGCCGATCTACCGCAGGAGAAGGGCGCGACGGTGGAGAACGACGATTATTCCACCCGACAATGCGATCTGCGCTGGATCAAACATGGAACTCCGAACTTCTCGTATCTTGAAGAACGGATTTTTTCAGCGCTGCGGGACGCGGCAGTCGAGGCGCCGGGGGAATGGGCCCTTGAGAACCTGCAATACACCGCTTACGGGCCCAACGGGTTCCACAATTGGCACATTGACGCGTACAGACGTTCGTATAACAAGTACGATCTCTCCCTGGAATCCCGATTTATCGGCAAGAAACGGGCGCTGTCCGTTTCCATACTGCTGAACGGCAGCGACGCGTTTACCGGGGGCTCGTTCGAGATATCGCTGTTTCCCAATGGCCGAAACACCGTCGGCAGCGCCATCGAGGGGTTTTCAGACGCCGGCGACATGGCGGTTTTCGATTCCGGGCTTTGCCACCGCGTCGCCCCGGTCGCATCCGGCGTTCGGAAATCCCTGGTCGCCTGGATCTGCGCGTGAGGACCTAGATGCAGTTCTACGGACAGAAGCCCCCAATCGCCGAAGCCTATGCACAGTTTCCTGTGCCCATCGCGCGCATCAATCCACTCTCCCCGGAAGATGCCCGGCGGGGTTACGAGACCCTCAAGGATCCCGACAATATCAAGACCTACGGCGAACGGGACAAATCCTATCCCAGCGCCGTATGCTTTTACCGCGCACCCTTTCTGGCCGAAACCGCCGCCGCCGTCGCGGCCCATATCCGCCCGCACCTCCCCTTCGACATTGTCGAAACCTATTGGTATGCGCGGCTCTACGGGACCGGGGACAAGCTCGCCATCCATGTCGACCGGGGCGCGTGTTTCGTCAGTGTATCCCTCTGTTTCGGCTATGATTTCAACGAGTTGTTTCCGGAAGGCTCGGCCTGGGCCCTGGGCGCCCTGGACCAGGGCACCGGCGGCGGCCAGCGGGAAATCACCTACAACCTCAAACCGGGGGAAGGGATGCTGTATCCCGGCTGCCTTGCGCCCCATTGGCGCGACGTCTTCCTCGGCAAACTATGTGGGCAGGCGTTCTTCCATTATGTCCCCGACGATCCCCGCGTCTTCGGGGAATTTTTCAATGATCAGGGAACCCGCGCGCAAGAATAGCGGCCGCAATAACAACACATCATCTAGTGGATTAAACCGTGACAGATTTGCAGGGGCCTTCTCAAATCCTATAGAAATCAACCCTGAACAGGCGTTGCAGAATTGCCACAGGTTTGTGGATTTGCCTCAACTTCGGCCAGTTTTTTTTGATTTTTAGGAACTTGACCGATAGGAAGGGGTTCTCGCCGCGCAGTCCTCGCGGCGTCGCATGCGACAGTACTGTCAACGTCAATCTCTAATAGGGGTGTAAAACCATGGACTTTAAGAAAGCACTCATTGCCACTTCGGCAATCTGCGCTGTGGGGGCCCTCGGCACGGCTCCGGCGGACGCGGCATCGAAGCCGAAGCTTGGCATTTCAGGTTATTATGAAATCTTCGCTGGTTGGGCGGCGGGCGACCGTACCGGGTCGAGCGTCGACGGCACGCCGGTTTACCAGGGCGATTCCAGCCAACTCGAAGGTAAGTTCAACATCGTTCATTACGGCGAAATCCGCTTCAAGGCGTCGGGCAAGACCGACGGCGGCATGAAGTGGGGCGTCTATTTCGAAGATGTCCAGGACGACGCCGATGCCGACTGCGCGGGCGATAGCTCGTGCGGCACCGGTGCCGAAAAGCAGTCGACCGACGAAGCCAACATCTGGTTCTCGGGGTCCTGGGGTAAGGTCGAACTCGGTGGCCAAGACGGTGTCGCCGACCGCATGTATCGGGGCGCTGAAAAGCTCGTTCATCAGACGCCGGCCCTGCTCGACCTCTTCGCCGACACGCAGACCGGTGAAGGCGGCCGCGGCTTCGCCCGCGAGAAGATGAACATCAACGATACCGCGGACGCGACCAAGATCACCTACTACACGCCGCGCATCAGCGGCTTCCAGGCCGGCTACTCCTGGATTCCGGAAATCGATTCCAAGGGCTCCGTCGCCGCCTCGGATGTTGCCGGAGACTCCGATCCGGCCCATGAGTTCGGCTTGTCCTGGCGCGGCAAGGTCGGCCCGGGCAGAATTCGGGCCGAAGGCGGCGCGGTCATCATGACGGGCGACACCCAAGACGACGTGGGGACCGCTGAGGACGCCAACTTCAACTGGCGTGTCGGCGTGACCTACAGCCAGGGCCCATGGACTATCGCCGCGGGTTACAAGGACGCCGGCGAATGGGCGCGCTTCGATAACGACGGCGACATCACCGGTTGGGACGTCGGCGTCGCCTATAACGGCGGGCGTTGGGAAGTTGCCCTGATCCACATCCAGACCGAAGCCGAGGATATGGAAGGCGACGTTGATTGGGATCACACCATGTTGACAGCCGCATACAACTTCGGCGGCGGGTTGACGGGGAACGTCTCCCTGCACCTGTTCGACCTGGATGACCCGCAAGACTCCGTCAACGGCGGCAACGACGGTACCGCGATCATTCTCGGTATCGGCGCCAAGTTCTAAGAAACCCAGTATTATACCTTTCAGGCGGCGGGCCGGTTTCGGCCCGCCGTTTTTTTCGTTGAAGACAGGCGTGCCGCGCCACTCATCCAAGCGGCAAAACCTGTCGCCGAGGCGGGGACAACTTGATCAGCTCTATGGCTGTCTATCGGCTCGGACAGGGACGATGCGATTCATCGGTCATTGATTCGTGGCTTAGGCGGCTTTGGGAGAACCATCTTCCGGACTTGGCTGGCTTGAAGGCCGGCCATTTCTTCGCGTGAATCTCGATTTCCGCATTGGGCCATAAGCAGGCATTCGGTTACCAGACCCGAAGCCCCTTCTTTCGCGCAATAACCCTATGCCCGCTTCTAGGCAAAAGCGAAAAAAAGCCTGGCCGCTTCTTCTTGTGCTTCAACCGAGTTGCCAGGCCGGCTTTTCCGGAGGATCTATGGCAACGTTCGGCTCAACCCTTCGGGCTGCGGCGCCATCCACGAAATAGGGCTACACAGGAACAAGACAAACGCATCCTACCAAGCTGCGTTGTCGTCACCCGATATCAAGGCAGCACGTCGAATGATATGCAGTGGCGTTCCTCATCGGACTGGAAGGGGGTGGTGTAATGAAACAAGGACGACGGGAACAACACCACGTCCCCCTCCTTGGGGACATGTTTGACTGTGGGAATGTCGCTGTTCCGTATGGGAAAATCATTCCCATGGAGGGTGAAGGTAATCGTTCCCTCATCGCCCGCTAGTTTGTTGGGAATCTTCAAGTAAATGACGCCACTCAGCCAGCCTGATGCATGGATATGGGGTGTCATGTGACCACTCTTTAAAAGTTTGACATGCCAGCTGGTCAGCCTCGGTTGGTCGGGCCACTGATTTATGAGGCCATCGGTTCGGTCTGCGAAACGTGACCTGTAGTCCTCGATCCTTTCCAGGATAAGATCTCTGAGCTTCAATATTTCAGGCGTCTCTAAATTGAACAGATTCCCGATTGTATGAAAGCCACCCCTCGCGGCATTGGCCCGCGGCTCCCAAGCGCTGGGAGCACTATCAATTTGCTGGATAATCTGCGTGAAGAACTGATCGAACGGGGCCAGAGCAGATTTGATGCTCGCGATATAGATGAAATCCAGCGGGTTCTTGCAGAAGGGATAGGGATCCTCTGCACCCCACTGGTGGGCCGCAAATGCGCTGATTGCCGCCACGTCTAAGTTGGCCGGGGCGCTCCGGCGAAGCGCGGATAAATAATCGTTGAATGCCTTGGTCCGATTCGCGGCGTAAAGACACTCCAGCACCTTGGCTTTGGCGCTATCGGTGCCGACACTTTGGAAATGGGTCATCGCCTCCTCGATCCGGCCAAGATTCTGAAGTACTTTTCCAAGATTGCTGTTGGCCTCGGCGTGTTGGGGATCGATGCGGAGAGCCTCGCGGTAGCTGGCGACCGCGTCCTCCAACCGACCCTGCCCCTTAAGGGCAATGCCCAGGTTCATGTGGGCGTCGGCAAGATTCGGGTCGATCGCGAGCGCATTGCGGTAACTGGCGACCGCCTCATCTAGGTGGTTTTGTTGTAACAAGGCATTGCCCAGGTTCATGTGCGCCTGTGCAAAACTCGGATCGATCCGCAAGGCCTCCCGGTAGCTCGCGATGGCCTCGTCCAACCTGCCCAACCTCGTCAGGGCGTTGCCCAGATTGCTGTGGGCGTCTGAAAGATTCGGGTTGATCGCGAGGGCGTTGCGATAGCTGGCGACCGCGTCATCCAACTGACCCTTCCGTTGCGCCAAGGCTGTGCCCAGGTTCATGTGTGCCTGGGTGAAATTCGGATCGATCCGCAAGGCTTCCTGACAGCTCGCGATGGCCTCGTCCAGCCTGCCCAGCCTCGTCAGGGCGTTGCCCAGATTGCTGTGGGCGTCGGCAAGATTCGGATTGATCGCGAGCGCCTTGCGGTAGCTGGCGACCGCGTCATCCAAATGATCCTGTTGCACCAGGGCGGCACCCAAGTTCATATGGGCGTCAGCAAGATTCGGATTGATTGTGAGCGCCTTGCGGTAACTGGCAATCGCGCCATCCAAATCAGCCTGTTGTGCCTGGGCATTGCCCAGGTTCATGTGCGCTGGAGCGAAACTCGGATCGATCCGTAAGGCTTCCTGGTAGCTTGCGATGGCCTCATCCAGCCTACCCAACTCGTGCAGCGCATAACCCAAGTGGACGTGATAGCTGGCAACTAAGGGGTTTCTCCGGATGGCCTTCGAGATCAGCCGAACCGCAATTTCCGCCCGGCCCATCTGATGGGCCAGCACGCCGAGCAAATGGTTGGCTTCGGCATGATCGGGCTCGGACGCAAGCACCTTCTCATACACCGCCTTCGCTGCGGGCAATCGCCCAGCCTGGTGCGCCTGAACGCCGCTCTGCATGAGATCTTGAAGCTCGGAAGTTTGAATGTCGCCCTCGCCTTTTCACTGGCCGGTGTGAGATAGCCACACCGCTCGTTTTTGTGCGGCGTTCTTAACCGATGCCTTTCCGTGTTTCTTGCATGTTGCTCATTGATCTAGATTATTGCAGATTTTCATGGCGCACCAAGGCGTCTTTCCCAAGATTCCCGGTCGGTCCCCAAAAGGTCGCGATGATCTCAGCCCCATCTGCTGGGCGAATGACCGCTTTGGATCACAGGCAAGAACGAGGTTGGCGTCTGCTTCCGGCAGGAACGAAACCTGAGGGGGCCTGTGCTGTATCCATCAACCCACAAATATCGGATCGGGCCCGATTTGGTTTGCTGGCCGGGACAGCATCGAAACGCTCTATCCTCTTGGGCCTTGAATTGGACGGCCCAGCATATCATCATCCTTGATCCACCCGGGACAGCGACTCACCATACTGCGCGAGCGTTTCTATTGGATAGGGGGGCGGCCGCTCCATGAATGGTTCGGATTTCAATCCCAGCCAACACTTGCAGTGGGAGTTTCCAACACCCATCATCAGATATCGCTGGCCTGACTGCGAGCAGATCAATGCCGATCTGCGGTCCTCAATTCTCAACGCGGAAGCGACCGCGGATACGAGATTTGCCAATGTGATCGGCGGATGGGCCACAACTAAGAGCTTCCTGGCTTGGGACGTTCCCTGCATTCGGGAGCTCGCCGCTCATATAGAATGGCTGCTGGAAACGGCGATCGCCCAAACGGCGCGGAGCTCAAATACGCCGGGACTCTCGAATTTCACCATGCAGTCCTGGGCCAATGTGCTGAGAAGCGGTGGCTACCACGCACCCCATGCCCACCCCAACTGTTATTGGTCGGGCGCGTACTATGTGAGCGTCGGCAAAACGGTCGATAGCGGTCCTTTCAATGGTCAAATCGAACTGTTTGACCCTAGAAGCGCCGTCAACGCGAGTCTCCTCCCTGGAAGCATCTTTCAAAACAAATGCCGCATCGAGCCCAAGCCGGGGCTCGCTGTTTT
>JAHEKA010000057.1 GCA_024638585.1 Rhodospirillales bacterium | reverse complement strand
CGGCGTTATTGACGGGCCCCGGTCGGCGGTCTGGGACGAGGCGGAAAACCGGCTTCATGCTCAAAAAGGCATCCTTCACTGGTGCCTGAGTGCTTGATCACGGAGTGTCTCATCCGACGATGAACACGCCCGGTGCGATGATCGCGACAGACCTTGTGATCCCCTATCAGGTGGAGCGCGCGGGTCTCAGGGGCCGGTTCCTGCGCATCGGGCCGCTTCTCAACCGCATCCTCGAACGCCACGGCTACCCCCTGCCGGTGTCCCTCCTTGTCGCGGAAACCGTGGTGCTGACCGCCTTGTTGGGGTCCACCCTCAAATACGAAGGCGCCTTCACCCTGCAGGCCCACGGCAAGGGGCCCGTGCGCCTGGTGGTCGCCGACATGACCAGCGACGGCGAGCTCAGGGCCTATGCCCAGTTCGACCGCAAGGTGGTGGCCGAGATCGATGCCCGGGCGGCGTGTCTGCCGGTGCTTCTCGGCCAGGGGCATCTCGCCTTCACCGCCGATCGGGGGTCGGAGAAGGACCGCTATCAGGGCATTGTCGGTCTTGAAGGCACCACCCTGACCGAATGCGTCCACCACTATTTTCGTCAGTCCGAACAGATTCAGGCCGCCATCAGGGTCGCCGTGATGCGGCCCGAGGAGGCGGACGGTGATGGGGATACCGCAACCGCCTGGCGGGCCGGCGCCATCATGATCCAGCGTCTTCCCGGCGAAGGCCCAAGGCCCGATATCGCCGCCGACCTCAACGCCGAAGAGGACGAGGAGAACTGGCGCGAGGCGGTGACATTGATGGCGTCCGTCACCGATGAGGAGCTCGGCAACCCGCGGCTTACGCCTGACCGGCTGCTCTATCGCCTGTTCCATGAGCCGGGTGTGCGGATGTTTCAGCCCCGCGGCTTGGTGGACGGCTGCCGCTGTTCCCGGCAAAGGGTGGCCGGGACCCTGGTTACCTTTCCCAAATCCGAGCTCCTCGACATGATGGATGATGGCGTGGTGTCGGTGAAATGCGAATTCTGCGGCGAAGACTACATTTTCGACGAATCCGCGCTTGAGGCCCTGTTTGCCTGAGCCCGGGAGCGCATCCCAGCGCCATGGCGGAGCTTGATAAAACCCCGCCGGGCCGCCAAAATTGTGCACCACCTCTAACCGGATCCGCTGTTCCCATGGTCTTTCTCCGTTACCCGCTTGGTTCGATTCTTGCCGCCGTGTTGGCCGCCTTCGCGGTGGCAGGCTGCAGTCTGACGGCACCGGAACCGGAATTTCCCGAGCTCACCTATCGGCACCTCGCGCCGCTGGAGCTCGCGGTGGGCCGGATCGAGATCACCACCCGTTACATCCCGCCCATGAAGGCGCCCAACGTGGATCACCGATCGCCGGTCACGCCCCATGCCGCATTACGGCGTTGGGCCGGCGACCGCCTTCGGGCGGCGGGCGGGCGTTATATCGCCCAACTGGTGATCCTGGATGCCTCGATCCATGAGGTGCCGCTCAAGGTCAGGGGCGGCGTGGCTGGATTCTTCACCACCGACCAGTCGGCGCGCTACGACGGCCGGACGGCGGTGCGGCTTGAGATTCGCGATCCCGGCGGGCGCCAGATCGCGTTCGCAACCGCCCGGGCGACGCGCTCGTTGCACGTGGCCGAGGATTCCTCGATCTCAGACCGCGAACGGGTTCTGTTTGCCCTGACCGAGGATCTGGTGTCCGACATCAATCTCCGGTTCGAAGCCGAGGCGCGGCGCCATCTCGGCGCCTATCTGATTGGCCCGGGCCGCTAGTTGCGCCAGAAGGCCGGAGTGAACAGCACCAGCACGGTGAACAGCTCCAGCCGACCCAACAGCATGCCGAAGCTCAGCATCCATTTTGCCGCATCGGGCAGCGAGGCGTAGTTCCCCGCCGGGCCGATCACGGGCCCCAGGCCGGGACCCACATTGGCGATGGCGCTGGCGGCGCCGGACACGGCGGTGATGAAATCGAGCCCCATCCAGCCGAGCCCGATCGCGAGCGCGCCGAAGGCCATGATGTAAAGGAAGAAGAAGCTGAGCACGGATTCCGAGGCCCCGGCCGGAATCGGACGCCGGTTGAAGTGGGGGATGAACACGCCGTGGGGCTGCATCAGCTTGCTGATCTGGGACACCGTATGGGCGTAGAGCACCTGCAGGCGGAAGATCTTGAGCCCGCAGGTTGTTGATCCCGCGCAGCCGCCCACGAACATCAGGAAGAAGAACAATGACACCGGGAACGCGCCCCACAGGCCGAAATCGGCCGAGCTGTACCCGGTCCCGGTCATGATGGATACCGCGTTGAAGGAGACGAAACGCAAGGCCTCGCCGAAGCGCACTCCGTTGATCAGGACTTGCCATGCCACCAACAACGCGACCGCCATTGCGGCAATGATCAGGAACCACCGGACCTGGCTGTCATTGATCAGCGGTGCAAGGTTGCCGCGCACGGCGCGGAGGTAGAGCACGAACGGAAGCGAGCCCAGGATCATGAAGGCAACGGCGATCCAGTCTATGGCGGCGCTGTTAAAGGCGCCGACCGAAGCATCCCGGGTCGAGAAGCCGCCGGTGGCGATGGTCGTCATGGAATGGGCGACCGCTTCGAAGCCGGTCATGCCGGAGATCCAGTAGAGCGCCGCACAGGTCGCGGTCAGCAGGACATAAATGATGCCGATGGCCGCGGCCACCTGGGCGATGCGGGGCAGGACCTTTTCCGACTGATCCGACGATTCGGTGCGGAACAGCTGCATGCCGCCGACGCTCAGCTGCGGCAGGATGGCGACGGCCATGACGATGATGCCGATGCCGCCGAACCATTGTAGGAGGCTGCGCCAGAGAAGGATGCCCGGCGGCACGGCGTCCAGCTTGGTCAGCACCGTCGCCCCGGTGGTGGTGATCCCCGACATCGATTCGAACACCGCATCCGTGAACGACAGGTTGAGATCGGCGAAGGCGAAGGGCAAGGCGCCGAACACCCCGATAACGACCCAACTCAGCGTCGTCAGCAGGAACGCCTGGCGCGTGGTGATGCTGGTCTGTCCCGCCCGCATGGTCAGCAGCATGGTGATGCCGAGGAAGCCATTGAGTCCCGCGGCCCCGGCGAAGACCCGCCAGTCGCTATGGCCGGCGATAAGGTCGGCGACGGCCGGAACGACCATGCCGATCGCGAGGGTCGAAAGCAGAATGCCGACGGTGAAAAAAATGGGGCGGAAATCGATCATGAGGCCACCTTAAAGACCGTGGATTTCCATGTACGGAGGGCTAATTCGACGCTAAAGGCGCCGATTGCGGAGGCTAGGCCGAATTTTACGGGAATTTTTGGCGTCTTTTATCTTCATTGTGCAATTTGGGCCCTGTTCGGGCTTCTTTCCGTTCATGACAAGTTAAATTGGTGCTGTTAACGATTTTTAACGGAAGGTTAACGCTGGCGGGCAGGCCGCTGTCAGCGCGCCAACAGGCCGCCGTCGCCGGGGGAACCGATCATGGCAAGGAATTCGCGGCGCGTCTTCTGGTCGGTCCGGAAGCCGCCGAGCATGCGGCTGGTGACCATGGTGGAGCCCGGCTTGTGAATGCCGCGGGTGGTCATGCATTGATGGGCCGCCTCGATCACCACGGCGACGCCGTCGGGCTGCAGTACCTCGTCGATGGCCGCGGCGATCTGGGCGGTCATCTTTTCCTGGATCTGCAGGCGTTTGGCATAGGCCTCCACCAGCCGCGCCAGTTTGGAGATGCCCACCACTCGGCGCTTGGGCAGGTAGGCGACATGGGCGAGCCCGATGATCGGCAGGATGTGATGCTCGCAATGGGATTCGAAGCGGATATCCTTGAGCACCACCATCTCGTCATAGCCTTCGATCTCCTCGAAAGTCCGGGCCAGGATGTCCTGGGGATCCTGATCATAGCCGCGGAAGAACTCTTCCCAAGCGCGCACCACCCGATCGGGGGTCCCGGTCAGGCCTTCGCGGTTGGGATCGTCGCCGGCCCACCTGATGAGGGTGCGGACCGCGTCTTCCGCCTCGGCGCGGCTGGGCTTGTTGGCTTCAACGATGCCGCGGTCGAGTTCCATGGTGTCACGCGCTGTCATGACTGCTCCTTAACCGGCCTGCCGGTCCTTGCCTGATTCGTCGGGTGATAGGGTGTGCAACCCATAAACTGGGGGGCAGATTGGCACGTCAGGGGGCCGAATGGGAAGAAAAACCGGCCCGGCGGGGATTAATGGACCGCGGATCGTTCGTCGGGCGAATCAAGTGAAAAAGCAGGGATTTCGATCTCCAGCGGCCGCCCGTCGCCGGTTTCCATGTAATAGCAGCCCATCATGATCCCTGACGGTGTGGAGAGCGGTGTGCCGGACGAATACTCGTAGCGTTCCCCGGGATGGATCACCGGTTGCTCGCCTATGACGCCTTCCCCGCGCACTTCCTGAGAGCGACCGAGCGCATCGGTGATCTTCCAATAGCGGCTGAGCAACTGGACCGTTTCCATGCCCCGGTTTTCGATGGTGACATGGTAGGCCCAGACGTAGCGGCTGCGGCGCGGCCGGGATTCCTCGTCCAGATAGGTCGGCTCGACGGAGACCATGATCGAATGGGTCGTCGCCGTGTACATGGGTCCTCCTCCCCTCCCTGTGGGGCGCTCCCTGGTTGCTCGGGGCCGGATTGTAGGGAATGGTGCCGTGCTGTCCAGCCCCATGCCTGCGATTTCTTTACGCCGCGTGGCCCAACGCCTGGTCGATGTCCTCCATCAGGTCGTCGGCGTCTTCCAGGCCAACCGAAATCCGCACATAGCCGGGCGTTATCCCAAGTGCTTCCCGTTCCTCCTCGCTGAGGCGCTGATGGGTGGTGGTGGCGGGATGGGTCACCAGCGACTTGGCGTCTCCCAGGTTATTGGAAATGTCCAAAAGGTTGAGCGCGTTGAGGAAATTGAACGCACCCTCCTTGCCTCCGGGTACTTCGAAGCCGATCACGGTGCCGGGGCCACTCATCTGCTTGTCCACCAGGGCCCGCTGGGGATGGCTTTCGAGCCCGGGGAACACCACCCGGGGAAGATCGTCGCGCCCGGCCATCCATTCGGCGACCCGGGTTGCCGTGGCGGACATGGCGTGGACGCGGATGTCGAGGGTCTCCAAGCCTTTCAGCAGGGTCCAGGCATTGAAGGGGCTCAATGCCGGTCCGGTATGACGCAGGAACATCCGCAGGTGTTCCTCCATGTATTCGGGGTCGCCGAGGATCGCCCCGCCGAGCACCCGGCCTTGCCCGTCGATATGCTTGGTGGCGGAGTAAACCACCACGTCAGCGCCCAGCGTCAGCGGTTTCTGCTGTATGGGAGAGGCGAACACGTTGTCCACCACCAGCCGTCCGCCGGCCTTGTGGGTGAGGTCCGCGACCGATTCCAGGTCGATCACTTCCAGCCCCGGATTGGAAGGCGTCTCCAGGAACACCGCCTGGGTCGGGCGGCTGAGCGCCTTTTCCCACTGGCCGAGATCGGTGCCGTCGACGATGTCCACTTCGATGCCGTAGCGCGGCAGGATATCGCCGACGACATAGAGGCAGGATCCGAACAGGGCACGGGACGCGACCACATGGTCCCCTGCCTTGAGCATGCACATCAGGGAGGCGAAGACCGCGGCCATGCCCGTCGCCGTCGCCCGGCAGGCGTCGTTGCCCTCCAGCAGCGCCATGCGGGTTTCGAACATGGTGACGGTGGGATTGGAAAACCGGGAATAGATGTAGTTGGCGTTTTCCCCTTGGAAGGCGCTTTCCGCTTCCTCCGCCGTCTTATAGATATAGCCGGAGGTGGCAAAAATGGCTTCGCTGGTTTCCTGGAATTCCGATCGGTCGGTGCCGCCGCGAACCAGGTTGGTCTTGGGGCGCAATCCGTTCGGGCCTTTGGCTTGTTCGGTCATGATGAGCATCTCCCCTGTCGGGCACTAAAAAACCCCGGCCATCGGCCAGGGCTTTGCGAGAGCACCCGGCCTTTTAGCGATTGTTTTTACGTGGACGCAAGCCGGCCGGCACAAATCTCCACGAACGGGAGCTTCATACTCCCACCGGCTGGTGCCGTCAAGGGAAGGTGTTGGGCCGCTTCAGGCGCCGGGGCGCCGGGCACCTTCTTGCAGGGTGGGGTGGCTGAGCAGCTCGACCACCTTGGGGCGCCGCCCGAGTGCATCGTCGACCAAGTCGGCCAGAGTGAACTGGGCGAGCGATTCGATGAAGGCGGCACGGCCGTCTTCCAGCGCTTGCTCCAGCAGCTTGCCATTTTCGGCCGTCTGCCCGGGCACGCGGTTGTCGGTCGGTTGCAGGGCGCGTTCGACATGCTCTAGGAGCTGACCGAGGTTGACCGTCCGCGCCGGCTTGGCCAGCGCGATTCCGCCGCCTTTGCCGCGATAGCCGACGATATAGCCGAGTCGCGCCAGGTTCTGCGACACTTTCATCAGGTGGTTGCGCGAGATGTTCTCGTTCTCGGCAATCGAAGCGATCGATACCTTCCGGCCTGGCTGAATGGCAAGCTGGGTCAGAACGCGGATCGCATAGTCGGCGTGTTTGGTCAAATGCATGTCCGTCTACTCCCCGGACCAAGGCCCCAAGTCGAACCCGTGCCGCCTCCGCTAGCCAGGGCTCATCACGCCATACTAAAGCGCGCTTTGGGGCCCGCGTCCACAACCAAATGCATTATGGTTACCTATTAACTAACCGCGCGGGCGCGTCCGGCCGGCGAAAGTGAGCGGGGTTAACCATCGTTTCCCTTGCTGACAGGGGGGGTGAGCCGTTAGAACGTGTCTGAAGGAACCAGAGCGCGGGTGTAGTTCAATGGTAGAACATCAGCTTCCCAAGCTGAATACGTGGGTTCGATTCCCATCACCCGCTCCATCCATATCCGCCCGCCCGGCCCGATCCTCATGACAGGTCGCGCGGTTTGAGCGATTCCTCCTCGGGTAGCGGTAGTCGACAGGATCAGGGTTCCGAGGTTAACCGATTCAAGGGGCTCGCCTGTTTCCGCCACCGCGATTTCCGGTTGCTGTTCTTCGGCAAGCTGATCGCCTTCATGGCGTTGTTCATGCTGGTGGTGGCGATCGGCTACCAGGTCTACGACATGACCGGCGATCCGCTGGACCTTGCCTATATCGGACTGGCGGTGTTCGCGCCCAGCCTTGGCTTTGCGCCGATCACCGGCTATGTCTCAGACCGCTTCGACCGGCGTCTGGTCTTGGCGGTGTGCTACCTGGCGATGACGGCGACCGCCGTTCTGTTCGCCCTGTTCGCCCTTTCCGGTACGACGGAGGTCTGGCCCGCCTTCCTGATCCTTGTGCTCTACGGCGCGGCCCGGGCGTTCTACATGCCCTGTTCCAATGCGCTGCTGCCCAACCTGGTGCCGGTGGAGGAGTTCCCTGACGCCGTGGCGTGGAACACGGCGGCGTCGCGGGCTTCACAGATCGCCGGCCCGGCGCTTGGCGGTTTTCTCTATCTTGCCGGGCCCGAAGTGGTTTACGCCACCGCGGCGGTGATCTTCGCCATCGGCTTCGCGCTGGTGCTGATGATCCGCACCCGCTCCCAACCCAGCGGCAAGGAGCCGATCACACTCACCACCCTGGCTGCGGGCGTCGGCTACGTCTGGAACAAGAAGGTCGTCCTCGGCGCCATCAGCCTCGACCTGTTCGTGGTCCTGCTGGCCGGCGCGGTGGCGCTGCTGCCGGTCTTCGCCAAGGACATCTTGCAGGTCGGTCCCTGGGGGGCGGGGCTCTTGCGCAGCGCGATCGCGGTGGGCGGCATGGCGGTGCTCCTGGCCCTGACCCAGATCCCGATCACCCGCAATGTCGGCAAGATCATGTTCGGCTGTGTATTCGTGTTCGGCATCGCTTCGACCGTGTTTGGCGTATCGACCTCGTTCGCCGTGTCGCTGGCGGCGATGGCGGTGCTGGGGGCGGCGGATTCGATCAGCGTATTCATCCGCCAGACCCTGATCCAGGTGGCGACCCCGGATGAGATGCGGGGCCGGGTCAGCGCCGTCAATTCCGTGTTCGTCAGCACCTCCAACGAGATCGGCGATATGCGCGCAGGCTTCCTTGCCGCCTGGATCGGCGCGGTGCCGACCGTGGTGGTGGGCGGGATCGGCTCGGTGCTGATCGCAGGCCTGTGCTGGAAGCTTTTTCCGGAGTTGGTCAATGTCCAGCGGGTGGACCGGAATATCTGACGCGCCTTCCGGGCGCGCGGGAGGCTGCCGCCCCGCGTGCTGCAAACGGTTCCTTTCTGCGGCCAAGCTATTTAGTCTCGCCTTGTTCGACCCGTGTTCCAAGAGGCCATGACCGAGACCACCGAAACCGCTGAACCGCAAACGCCCGCGCCGTTCTACGGCCCCGCCGGCATGGCGTTTACGGTGGCGGCGTTGACCCTCGCGCGGGTGATCTATCTCTGGATCTCGCCCCTCGATCTGCATCCCGACGAGGCCCAGTATTGGAGTTGGTCGCTCGCCCCGGACTGGGGCTACTTTTCCAAGCCGCCCATGGTCGCCTGGCTGATCGCCGCGTCGACGGCGTTTTGCGGGACCGGGGAAGCCTGCGTGAAGCTCGCCTCGCCGCTCGCCCATGCCGTGGCGGCGGGTTTCATCTATGGCGCGGGCGCCTGCCTCTATGACCGGCGGGCGGGCTTTTGGGCGGCGCTTCTCTATTTGACCCTGCCCGGCGTCTCGTTCTCGTCCACCATCATCTCAACCGATCCGCCGCTATTGGCCTGTTGGGCGGCGGCGTTCTACGTGGCGGTGCGCCTCTGGGAGGGCGAGGCCTACAGCCTGGGCTGGTGGGCGGCGCTGGGGCTGGCGCTGGGGCTCGGCCTGCTTTCCAAATACGCGATGGCGTTCTTCGCGCTGGGCTTGGTGCTATGGCTGATCGTCACGCCCACCGCCATGCGCCAACTCCTGGGTCACGGCCGGGGCTGGTTCGGTCTTCTAATCGCGCTGACCGCCGCTTGCCTCCTGATCTTCCCCAACCTGGTTTGGAATCTGGAGAATGGATTCGTCACCTTTGCCCATACCGCGGCCAACGCCAATATGTCCTTCCCGCCTGAGTTTTCGGGCGTCGATCTCAAGCCGCGCAAGGTGGTGGAATTCCTGACCAGCCAGTTGGGCGTATTTGGGCCGCTGACCTTCGCCGTGCTGTTGGGTTTCCTGATCTGGCCGTGGGCTTGGGTCCGCGATCCCCGGGCCCGCATGCTGGCGGCCTTTACGCTGGCAAGCCTGCTGCCGATCCTTGCCGTCAGTCTGCTGTCCCGGGCACATGCCAATTGGGCGGCGACGGCCTATGTCGCGGCCTCGATCTGGGTGGCGGGGGCGCTGATCGACAAGAGTGCGGGCTGGCTCGGCGGTGTGATCCTCAAGGGTTCGGTCCTCCTCCATGTTGCGTTGGGGGTAGCGGTGCTGGGCGGTACCGTGGGCCAGGCCGCGCCTGGCCTCTATTGGGGCAAGCCGGTGCCGGCGCGGTTCGAGCCGTTCAAGTACTACACGGGCTGGCGGGAGCTCGGTGAAAGGATCGCCGCCTTGCAGGAAAAGCATCCCGGCCTGCCGCTGCTGTCCGGCGACCGGATGATGATCGCCTCTGCGCTCTACTACGTTTCCCCCAAGCCGGTGATCATCCAGGCATGGCATGCAAGCGCCACCGTGACCGACCATTTCGAGCTCACCCGTCCGTGGAAAGGCCCGCTCGGGGCCGATGCGCTGCTGCTCAGCCTTCGCGGCGATCCCGCGCCGATCCTCGCCCGGTTCCGGACGCAAGAGCCGGTCGCCACATTGACCGTGCCGGTCGCCACCGGCGAGAGCCGCACCGTCCGGGTGTTTCGCG
>JAHEKA010000523.1:2190-2507 GCA_024638585.1 Rhodospirillales bacterium | reverse complement strand
TTGGGGCTAGGGGCCGCCCGCCGTTCGACCGCCACTGAGGATCCGGCAGCGGAAGAAGAGGGGCAACCGGCAATGCGCCGCCTGCCCCCATGGACGTCGGGGTCGCCCGCCCGCTAATTCTTCTTCTTTTTCTTACGCTTCTTCTTACGGTTCTCCTTGCGCATGCGGTCGGTGAGATTGACCAGCCGCTCGATCACCGGCTTCGGCGTCGAATAGAGCTGATTGGTCAACGCCGCGAGTTGCTCTGGCGTGGCCGGGTCGATGTAAAGTTTGAGCTTCTCCGCCTGGGCCAGGAACCCCTTGTCCACCATGGTCTT
>JAHEKA010000523.1:0-2180 GCA_024638585.1 Rhodospirillales bacterium | reverse complement strand
CTGAGGGCCGCAATGCGGTCCGCGGGCACCCCCGGAATGGCGAAGAACGGCCGGCCGTAATCCATCCGGGCGTAGAGGATGCGGATGATCTGCAGGTCCGCCTCATTGGTCGGCAGCCTGAACAGCGGGACGTCCGGGATCCGCTTGGACGGCTTGAAGCCGAACTGGGCGAGGACCTTGACGTCGCCATTCTGGGCCATGGTCTTCCAGCGCGAGGAATTCAGGCTGGCCAGCGCGAAACCGGCGATGCCGAACACCTCGCCGCGCTGCATCGCAAGCCCGACCCCGCCCGCTCCCTTATAGCCCGCGATGATCTTGAACTTCGTTCCGGAAATCGCGTTGGTGATATAGGGAAAATCGAGGGTCGCGCTGCCCGGGCTCGAGGCGCCGATCACCAATTCCTTCTTATAGATGTCTTCCAGAGTCTGGGTCGGCGAATTCTTGGAGACCATCAGGATCTCGACGATCTTGGTCGGACTGCCGATCCAAAGCAGTTTTTGCGGATCGTATTTCGCCGCCTTGGGATTGAGGAGCGGCGTCGTCTGCATGCCGCTGCTTGCCAGCCCAAACACGGATCCGTCCTTTTTGCCCGTGTTGTAGATCTGGTTCATCATCCGCAGGCTGCCGCCGCCCGGGACGTTCTGAACGATGATCTTGGGATGACCCGGAATGTGCTTGTCCATGTAGCGGGTGATGGCGCGGCCGATGGTGTCATATCCGCCGCCGACCGAGGAACCGATCTTCAGGTAGATCCGCTTTCCCTTGTAGAATTCCATGGCGCTTTCGGCCGATACCGGCGCGGACGTTCCAGACAGCGCAGCCAGGCCGAAACTGAGGCCGGTCGTAATGAGGATGGATTTTCGCATGGTGTGTCCCTCCTTTTGCGTTTCCGTCCCGTGACAGCGGAAGCTTGGTTTCACTTCCTGTTATGCCGGCACTTTGCGCGCCGGATTTACTCAAGCGTATCACGACTCCCTATCGACGCTAACGGGGAATGCATCGCCATGGACTGCTTCGCGCGGCCTCGCGATTGAGGCTAAGATATTCTCGAATCCCGAAAAGGGGTTGCAGCAATGAGAAACCAGGGAGGGAGTCATGCCGCTCGCGATGTTCACCGGAGGTGGGAGTTGGTTCGTACGCGAAGCCTCGCGCAATCTGATCGCCGACGGTTGGCAGGTGGCTCTGTCCGATATCGATCTTGACGGCGCCAAGGAAAACGCCAAGGAGATCGGCGGCGACAATATCGCCTCCGTCGAACGCCTTGACGTCACCGACCTCGATGCGGTCAAGGGTTACGCCGACGGTCTCGCCGCCAAGTTTGGGACGATCGACGCGTTGGTCAACGTGGCCGGCGGCACCAATTACCTGAAGATGCCGAGACTGCCCCTGCACGAGACCGATCCCAACACCTGGCCCAAGATCCTGCTGCCCAACATCAACGGCACCATCAACTGCTGTTACGCCGTCGTCCCGCACATGATCGCGGCCAAGGGTGGCGCCATCGTCAACCTGTCGTCGGGCATGGGTTTGAAGGGCAGGGCCAACATGGCGCTCTACTCCTTCGCCAAGGGCGGCATCGTCACCTTCACCCATGCATTGTGCCGGGAACTAGCGCCGCACAACATCCGGGTCAATTCGATCGCTCCGGGAAGCGCCGAATCGCGGTGGATACCCGGCCTCAAGCCGACCGACCAGGGATCCACCATTCCCCCCCTCGGCACCCGCACCAGCGCCAAGGATGTGGGCGATGCAATCCATTACCTGATCTCCGACAAGGCACGGCATATCACCGGAATCTGTCTCGATATCTCGGGCGGCTCATCGCTGCACTAGGGAGCCGGGTACAAGCAATAAGAAGAAAGGGCTGGATCATGGAAGGCAAGGACGGATCGGCGGGAAGCGACGCGGTGGCGGACAAGCCCATCGCCGGGTCCCTCGAAGAGCTGGAGCAGATGGTCGCGCGTGACCTCGAAATCCTGCTCTACCCCCAGAAGCCGTGGATGACGCCCATGGCCGCGCCTGACGGGGGGCAGGCACTCGACGTCGTCGTGGTGGGCGCCGGCCATTGCGGCATCGCCGCCGCCTTCGCGCTGTTGCAGGAAAAGATCTCCAATATCCTGGTCTTGGATGAGAACGATCCCGGCGAAGAGGGCCCCTGGCTGACCTATGCGCGCATGCCG
>JAHEKA010000522.1 GCA_024638585.1 Rhodospirillales bacterium | reverse complement strand
GGTATCCGCAGGCTTCGTTGCCGCCTTGATGCCGTAGAGCAGCAAGACCTGATTGCCGGTATCGACCACGGAATGGATGGCTTCCGACAGCATGGCCGAACTGCCGGTATAGGCCGAGGCCGCGAACTTGAGGATGGCAATCGTAAGGTTGCCGAAAAGTGCGGCGAAGATGACTTTCTTTGAAGCGGGGGATGCCATGGTCGGGACCGAGCCTAGTGCGATGAGCCAGGGATCACAAGCGGCGTCGCACAGGAAGGTGCGGTGGATGCCCCTGGCTTAAATGTGTTCATGTTCGAGGCCGGCGCGCATGGCGTGGCGGCGCGGCAATGTGGGAAGCCAAATGGCAAGGCCGACCAAGGCGGCAACGGCAAAGGTCCAGCGCAGGCCGACGAATTCGGCAACGGCGCCAAGGCCAAGGGCGCCGATGGCCGGGGTGCCGCGATAGATCAGGGTATAGAGCCCCATGACCCGGCCGCGATAGGAATCGTCGACCGCGTATTGCACCAGGGCCTGGCCGCCGGTCGACATGGTGTTGAGCGCGAAACCAGAGCCCAGCGCGAAGATTACCGCGACCCAAAGAGCTGGTGTCGCCACCAGGCCCAGGGTCGCCAGGTTGAGGCCCAGAAACGCTGCCGACACTGCCATGGTCAGGCCGGAGACGCGGCTGCGGAGCGCGATCCAGACGGCGCTCAGCATGGCGCCGATTCCCATGGCTGAGGTCAGCCAGGCCAGGCCCACCGCATCGCTCTTGAACACCGCGCCGGCGAAGCCCGGCAGCATGTCCTGGATCGGCCGGAACAGTATCGAAACGACGGTGAGGATCAGGAGCAGCGGCCCGATCCCGGCATGGTGACGCACGTACCGCAAGCTCTCCCCGACATCAACGAAAACGCTGCGCCGCCCGCGTTTCTCACGCACCGGCGGAGCCAAGTCCATGAGGTAGAGGCTGGCCAGGAACGCCATGCAGCCGATGGTATTGGCGACGAAGGTCCCGCCGACTCCCGCGAACGGGATGGTCAGCCCAGCCAGCGCGGGGCCGGCGAAACGCGAGCCGTTGAACAGGGCAGAATCGACGGCGATGGCGGTGGCCAATTCCTCCCGGGGCACGGTCGCGGGCACGATGGCGTGACGCGCGGTGGAGGCCAACGTGTGGGTCATCCCGTGGAACAGTGCGAAGAACAGCAGCAGCCAGATATCCATCCAGCCGCCCAGGGTGAATGCCGCTAGGCCAAAGGCATGGACGCAGGCGAGCATCTGGGTGATCTTCTGCAAGGTCAGCGGCACATGGCGGTCGGTAATCGCCCCGGCGATCGGCCCCAGGAACAACATGGGCAAAAGATCCGCGGCGGCGATCACGCCGAGCCAGGTGGTCGAATGGGTGAGTTCCCAGGCCAGCCAGCCGACCCCCAGGCGCTGCATCCAGATGGTGACCAGGTTGGGGATCATGCCCCCCATGTAGAGGGCATAGTTGCGGTGCTGAAAAACGCGGACGATAGGGGCGAGGCCAGCGGAGGGCGGCATCTAAGGGCGTATCCTGTCAGGGATGGGAGGGCCGAGACGATCCTCTTAGCACGAAAACACGCCCCGAAGCAGCGCAACCGGCGCCCCGGGACGCAACTTGGATCCGGCTCCGCGAAGTGTTAGGCCTTCGGCGTGTCTTCCTCGCTGAACGCCTTGTGGAAGGGCACGTCGGGCTCCCCTTCGGCCCTGAGGTCCTTCCGCGTATCGTAATTGATGTGCTTGATGTTGTTCTGGTTGCCCGACCGATTGCCCATCATCACCATCGGCCCGTCACCGGTGTTCTCCAGCATGTAGAACGAGCCGCCGGTGATCAGCGCCGCCATCCCGGGATCCAGCACCGCCTTGCCGCCGTCGGGGAAGTGCATGGTGCACTGGCCTTCGATGCAGTAGAAGGTCTGGTCCTCGTTATGGCAGTGCATGTCGTCGTGATCGCCGGGCTCGGGATAGAAATGTACCCAGGCGTGCATTTTCCGGGTGTTCATCACGACCGTGCGCTTTTTCTCCTGCCAGGCGAGCTTGGGACAGTCAATGATCTCAATACCCATTGGGTTTCCTCTCTCTGTGGCGTTTTCGACCTTGGCCGCAGTCTAGCCGCAGGGTCCCGGTGCGGCAACAAGGGCCGGCCTGGTCCCGGCAACGGGCGGTGGTGACACCTGCGCATGCCAGGGGATAAACTGGTCCCGCGTCCGTCGCCGACCGCGCGGGCGCCGGATTCAGCCGCCAACCTGCTCAGGGAGAACATCATGGGCTGTGTAGACGCCGACGCCCACGTCATCGAATCACCTTTGACTTGGGCACATCTCGCGCCGGAAGACGAACGCCACCGCCCCTTGGTGGTGACCCAGACCTGGGGCCGGGAGATCAAGAACAACGAAGGCGGCGCGGCCCGCGAATACTGGCTGATGGACAACCGGATCCACGCCAAGGACCGCAACGTCGGATCCGACACCACCGTCGAATCCAGGGAAATGCAAGACGTCCAGGCTCG
>JAHEKA010000521.1 GCA_024638585.1 Rhodospirillales bacterium | reverse complement strand
TCCCAAGAAGACCGAGCGCCCGGCCCGGCAGCGCCGGGTCGAGGGTCGGCAGGTCGCCCTGCAGGTTGACCACGGCATCGAAACGCCCGTCCGGATCGGCGGCGTTCAGGGCTTCGAAGATCCGGTCGGAACCGGACGGGTGATCGGGATGGGTCTTCACGGCGTGCCCGCCCGCCGCCTCGACCGCCTGGGCGATCTCGTCTTCCGCGGCGGCAACGATGACGGGGCCGAGATCGGCCTCGACCGCGCGGCGCCAGACTTCGACGATCATCGGCGTCCCGTTGATGTCGGCCAGCGGCTTGCCGGGCAGCCGGGTCGAAGTCATGCGGGCTGGGATCAGGATGACCGGATTCATCGATGCCGCCTTTGCGTGGAGGATGCCGGAGAGGCGCCTGCCCGCCGGCTCGGAAAAGTCCCTGTTTTCAACGCTTTTTGGAGATTACTCCGGAACCGGGCCGGCGGGCCAGCGTTAAGCCGAGCACGCCCCAATCCGGGTTGGACAGGATTGGGGCGAAGGGTTAATCTCCTGCCGCGGTTGGACCACACGCAGCGCGGTCCCGCCCGGCGAGACCGAATTCCGCGCAACAGATCACGGGAGCACACCATGTCGTCGATGGAATTCAACCGGATCGCCGGCGCCATTCTGTTGACTCTTATCGTCATCAAAGTGGCCGATATTGCCGGCGATGCCATGGGCCATGTCACGCCCCTTGCCAAGCCCGCCTACGTCCTGGGCGGCGATGCGCAGGCCGGTGGCGAGGCCAAGCCCGACGGGGCAAAGGCCGACGCGAAACCGGCGGCTCAGCCCGCCGCCATCGGTCCGCTTCTGGCCGCCGCCAGCGCGGATCAGGGCAAATCCGTGTCCCGCAAATGCACCACCTGCCATGACCTGCAGAAAGGCGGCAAGGACAAGCTGGGCCCGGCGCTTTGGGGGATCGTTGGATCGAAAATCGCCGACGGCTCGTTCCGCTTTTCCGACAGCCTGAAGAAGTTGAAGGGAACGTGGGATTTTGCCGCCCTCAACGCCTTCCTCGCCGACCCCAAGGGCTACGCCCCGGGCAACAAGATGGCCTTCGCCGGAATCAAAAACGAAAAGGATCGGGCGGCCCTGATCCTTTACCTCCGCAGCCTTTCCGATACTCCCATCCCCCTGCCGTAAGCAACCAAGGGATCCGGGCGCGGTGCCATGGCACAGGCATTGGACATCACCACCCTCAACCGGTTCATGGATCTGGCCGACGACATGGCGGACGCCGCGGGCGAGGTGCTGAGCCATTATTTCCGTACGCCCTTGCGCGTCGACAGCAAGGGAGACGAAAGCCCCGTCACCAAAGCCGACCGCGACGCGGAAATCGCCATGCGCGTATTGATCGAGGATGCCTATCCCGATCACGGAATCCTGGGCGAGGAGTTCGACCCGGTCAACGCCGGCTCCGAATACACCTGGGTGCTGGATCCCATCGACGGCACCAAATCCTTCATCACCGGCAAGCCGCTGTTCGGCACCCTGGTGGCCCTGGCGCGGGAGGGACGGCCCATCCTCGGACTCATCAATCAGCCGATCCTGGGCGAACGTTGGCGCGGCATGGACGGCAGACCGTCCAGCTTCAACGGCGAGCCGACCCGCGTCCGGCCTTGCGCGGAACTTGGATCCGCGATCCTCTACGCCACCACGCCGCATATGTTCGAAGGCGCGGACGCCGAGGCTTTCGCCCGGGTCACCGACCGGGTGCAACACGCGCTCTACGGTGGCGATTGCTACGCCTATGGGCTGCTCGCCTCGGGCCATGCGGACCTGGTGGTGGAGGCCAGCCTCAAGCCGTTCGACTACGCCGCCCTGGTGCCGGTGGTGGAGGGCGCCGGCGGCATCATCACCGACTGGGATGGACAACCGCTGACCCTGGCCTCCGACGGCCGCGTGGTGGCGGCGGGCGATCCCGCCATCCATGCCCAGGCCCTCGACCTCCTGCGCGGGGCCTGAGCTCATGGCGGTCCGGTCGAAGCAGCTCTGCGCCGCCCTCGCCCTGGTCGGCCCGCTGCTGGTCCCGACCCTCGCTGCGGCCGCGGAACCGGGCACTGCGGCCCCTGCCCCCGTTCATGGGCTCGCCATGCATGGCGACCTCAAGTACGGGCCCGGCTTCACCCATTTCGACTATGTCAATCCCAACGCGCCCAAGGGCGGGACTCTCAAGCTCGGTGCCACGGGGACGTTCGACAATCTCAATAACTTCATCCTGAAGGGGGCCGGCGCCGATGGTCTCGGCCTGACGGTCGACACCCTCGCCTCCTCGTCCCGGGACGAACCGTTCTCCGAATATGGCCTGATCGCCAAATCGATCGAAACGCCGCCGGACCGGTCCTGGGTGACCTTCACCCTGCGGCCCGAAGCGCGCTTCCATGACGGTCACCCGATAACGACCGAGGATGTGGAATTCTCCTTCAACACCCTGATCAAGAAGGGCCACCCCTTCTACCGCTTCTATTTCGGCTCCGTCGCCAAGGTCGAGAAGCTCGGCCCTC